>VGIW01000099.1 GCA_016867715.1 Candidatus Eisenbacteria bacterium
CGTGTCCGCTCTTTCTCGCGGGGACGGTCGATCTCGTCGAGGGGACCATTCGCCAGCGCTTCGCGAGGGACTACGCGGAGGAGAAAGCGGTCGTGGCCGCCGCGGCCGAGGAGATCGCCGGCGCCGAGACGCTCGTTTCTTTCAACGGTAAATCATACGATCTCCCGTTTCTTCGGAGCCGCGCCGCGAGGCACCGGCTTCCGTTCGGCTCGCCACCTCCGCATGTCGATCTTCTCCACCATTGCCGCCGCGCGTGGAGGGGGAGGTTTCCCGACTTCCGTCTTCAAACGCTCGAGAAGGCGGTCGGCCGGGCGGATCGGGCGGGGGACGTGCCGGGCGCGGAGATCCCGGAGCTTTATCACGATTTCGTGCGGCGCGGCCGCGATCCGCGGATGGCGGCGGTCTTCAAGCATAATCTCGAGGACGTGCTGACGCTCGTTCGGCTCTTCTTCCTGCTCGTCGAGGGGGAAAAGAAAGGAGGAGAGAGAGGTGGGCTCCAAGGTGGTCGGTGAGGCGCTCACGTTCGATGACGTTCTGCTCGTGCCGATGGAGTCGGACGTCCTTCCGAGCGAGGTGGACGTAACGACGCGCCTCACGGGGAAGATCCGCCTCGGAATCCCACTCCTCTCCGCCGCGATGGACACGGTCACGACTTCTCGGCTCGCGATCGCGCTCGCGCGCGAGGGGGGCCTCGGCGTCATCCACAAGAACATGACCCCGCGCGAGCAGGCGCAGGAGGTCGACCGCGTGAAGCGCTCGGAGAGCGGGATGATCACCGATCCGGTCACGCTCGAGCCGGACCGCCCGGTCTCGGAGGCGTTCGCCGTGATGCGCGAGTACCACATCTCGGGGATTCCGATCACGCGGAACAGGCGTCTCGTTGGGATCCTCACGAACCGCGATCTCCGCTTCGTGCGCGACTCGTCCGCACGGATCGAGGACGTGATGACCAAGGAGAAACTGGTCACGGCGCCGGAGGGGACGACGCTTGAAGAGGCGCAGGATCTCCTCCATCGCCATCGGATCGAGAAGCTCCCCGTCGTCGACCGCGAGGGATATCTCAAGGGGCTCATCACGTTCAAGGACATGAGCAAGCGGCTGATGTTCCCGAACGCGTGCAAGGACGAGCGCGGGAGGCTTCGCGTCGGCGCGGCGATCGGCGTCGGCCCGGACCGCGAGGCGCGCCTCGATCTTCTTCGCGAGGTCGGAGTCGACGTCGTCGTCATCGACACCGCCCACGGACACTCGCGGAACGTTCTTCTTGTCGTCGAGGAGACGAAGAAACGCTGTCCGGAGATCGCGGTGATCGCGGGAAACGTCGCGACCGAGGAGGGGGCGAAGGCGCTCATCGGCGCGGGCGTGGACGCGGTGAAGGTCGGGGTCGGGCCGGGCGCGAGCTGCACGACGCGCGTCGTCTCCGGGGTCGGCGTTCCGCAGTTCACCGCGATCGAGCGATGCGCCGAGGCGGCGGCGAAGAGCGGCGTCCCGGTCGTCGCCGACGGCGGCATCAAGTACTCCGGCGATATCGTCAAGGCGATCGGCGCGGGGGCCGAATCGATCATGATCGGGAGCCTCTTTGCCGGAACGACCGAGAGCCCGGGGGAGACGGTCCTCTACGAGGGGCGCTACTACAAGGTGTACCGAGGGATGGGATCGCTCGAGGCGATGAGCTCCGGCTCCAAGGATCGCTACTTCCAACAGGAGGTCGAGTCGGCCTCCAAGCTCGTTCCCGAGGGAGTCGAGGGACGGGTTCCCTATCGAGGGCCTCTCTCCGACACGGTCTTCCAGATGATCGGAGGGCTTCGTTCGGGGATGGGATACTGCGGCGCGCGCGCGATCGACGATCTTCGAAAGAAAGCGCGCTTCGTCTCGATCACCCAGGCCGGTCTTCGCGAGAGCCATCCGCACGACATGGTGGTGACCAAGGAAGCGCCGAACTACTCGCGGCCATTCTCGATGTAGCGCAGGGCTCTCTACCGCAGCGCGGCGGAGAGGAACAACGTGACGCCTGAAAGGTTGAAGTCCGGCGTTCCGAGCCCGGCCTTCTCCTCCGTCGCGATGGCCGCGTATCGGATCTTCGCTCCCGCTCCGATCCGCCCCATGAAGAACGGGATCTCGTAGACCGCGAACACGGAAAGGGCGGGGCCTTCCGCGTCCCTCTCTCCCCGGCCCGAGGCGTCGAGCAGGAACCCGCTCGGGTCGCCGCGGGCCGGATCGGCGTCGACCGAGAGCTTGAGGAAGGTGTAGTGGGCGAGAACGCCCCATGCCCATCCGCGCCCGGTCCTCTCCGGATCGCGGACCGCGAAGCCGGCGCTGAAGGGGAACCCGAAGGCCTCGAAACGCGAGAGCCGATCGGGCGCTTCGAAGGGGATCTCGTCCTTCGCCTCGGTGCGGCGCGACCAGAAGATGCCGAATCCCGCGAGCACGCTCGTTCTCTTTGCGTCGCGGAAGGTGAGGAGGAAGTCGCCGTCGAAACCGGGGGAGAGAGTCCCCGTGCGGATGTCGGCGGCCGTTCGGTCGAGATTCCCCGTGTCGAAGAACGAGACGCCTCCGAGGAAGAGGCTGTGGACCTCTCCTCGAACGGCGAGCGGGGAGAAGAAGAGAAACAGAATCGCCGGCGCGATGGATCTCATGTGCCGAGGATAGCACCGCGCGGCTTGGACGGCCAGACGCGGCGCGCGTGGCGAGAACAATGAACCATCAAGTAATTTTCGCGGTCGAGACGAGCCGCGGAATTCGTTCGATCCTCGCGAGTCGCGCTTGACAGCTCTTCGCGCGAATGGTACTCTGGAAACGTGAAGGGAAAGGATTCAATCCCTACCCGACGCGATATGCTCGTTACTATTTTGAGCCAACAGTACCGTAAGGGGAACCTGGCTCCGGACGGGTAGAACAGGTTCCTTCGGGAACGGTTCGAGCCGGCCGGGAAGGTACCCACCTGGAGCAATCCGGGTCAAAAATAGGACGGGCAATCGGCCGCGGTGGGGATTTCTATTTCTACTGCGGACCGTTTCCGCCCGATCCGGGCGCCGGCGCGGCCGAGAATCCGGGCCACGCGTTCGGATCGAGCGTCCGTAGCTCTCGAAGCGTTTCCAACATTCGCGCGCGGTTCTCTTCCGACGGCGTTCTCCGGTGCTCGAGATACGCGTCGAGAAGCCGGTCCTGCAGGGCGGCGAGGCACTCCGCGCGCCGATGCTCCTCCATCCCCTCCCGGATGCGGGCGACATCGTGCCCCGAGAGAGGCGGAACGAGATCGAGAAATGCGCCCCGCATGTGCGAGAGGACGCACCGATACTTGTCGAAGTCGTAAGAAAGCTTGGCGAGAACTTCCGTCACCGAACGATGGCGCGAAGGAAGATGGTCGGCGTACGCGCATGCGAATCGATAGTACGCTTTCCCTCGTTCGACCGCGGCGGCGACTTCCGCCCGAGACGCCGCGTCCTCCCTCGGCACGTGGAAGACGCCGCTTTGGAGGAGAAGGAAATCCCCGTTCGCCCGGTAGATCTCCCGCTTGGCGAAGACGTTCTCCGCATGATCGAGGATCTCCCAGAGATCGCTCTCGTGCTTCGCGATGTACCTCGCGGCGGTTCGATGAAAGCGGTCGGTGACCACCGAGTTCAGAAGGAGCGCGAGATAGACGTTGACGTCCTCGTCGTAGAAGTCGCGGTTTGATTCGTTCCTCGTGGCGATCCGCGACTGGAGGAACGTATCCATCAGATAGCAGAAGGACGGTTCGTAAGGACCGCGTTTTCGCAGCAGAGCGGTGTACTTCCCGAGCCTCATCGCGACTCCTCGGGGAAGACCACCGCGGGGAGGGAGACGCACGAAGCATGCCAGGGGCCGTCCGTTCATCCGTCCGGCGAACCGATTGGAAATGAATGGGTTGCCCGATCCGTCCGCGATCGTACGGAGCCGGATCCGGCCTTAGCGCTCCCTTTTGCAATGCGGCGTTGCGGGGGGCGAGCGGGGCGTTTAGCATGAGGCGCGCCCGGCGAAGGGGGAGACATGCGAGTCGGCTATCTGCAGTTCGATCCGGTGTTCGGAAGAAGAGAGGAAAACCTCGAAAGGCTTGGACGAATCGCGCGGGAACGCGCGCGGGGGGTGAACCTTCTCGTTCTTCCGGAGCTCGCCACGACCGGGTATCTCTTTCTGTCGCGGGAGGAGGCACTTTCCTTCGGCGAGCCGTTCCCCGGAGGACCGACGGAGCGCTTTCTCGATCGTTTGGCGTGCGATCTCGGCGCGTCGATCGTGATCGGTCTTGCCGAGCGGAGCGGCGAGCGCCTCTTCAACTCGTGCGCGCTCATGCGCCCGGACGGAAGCTCATCCGTCTATCGCAAGGCGCATCTCTTCTTCGACGAAAAGGACTGGTTCGATCCGGGAGACACCCCCTTCGAACCGGTGCGCGCCGAAGGAACCGACATCGGTCTTCTCATTTGTTTCGATTGGTACTTTCCGGAGGTCGCGCGCGTCCTCGCGATCGGGGGCGCGAAGATTCTCGCCCACCCCGCGAACCTCGTTCTTCCTCACTGCCCCGAGGCGATGCGGACGCGCTGTCTCGAGAACCGGGTCTTCGCCGTGACGGCGAACCGGACCGGATCGGTCGAGCGAGGCGGCCGCTCGTTCGCGTTCATCGGACAGAGCCAGGTCGTCGGTCCGGACGGAAAGGTCCTCGCGCGCGCCCCCTCGAGCGGGGAGGATGTCGGCATCGTGGAGATCGATCCGGCCGAGGCGGAGCGGAAGGATCCGACCGGACGGAACGACTGGACGAAAGACCGCCGAACGGATCTCTTCGCGAAGCTTCTCGAACGATGATCGCGGGCGCTCGGGCGATGCCCGGCGCTCCCCTCCTACTCGATCTCTTCTTTCGTTCCCGTCTGAAGGATCTTGGACATTCTCTCGACGAGCTCTCGATCGTCCGCGCAGCGGCGGAGAACCCCGCGGTTCGCGATCGAGATGTTGCCGGTCTCCTCGGACACGACGACCACGATCGCGTCGGTCTCCTCGGTCATCCCGAGCGCGGCTCGGTGGCGCGTCCCGAGCGTTCCCACGCGCGAGCGATCCTGCGAGAGCGGAAGAATGCAGCCGGCGGCGACGAGGGTCGAATCGCGGACGACGACCGCTCCGTCGTGAAGAGGCGAGTAGTTCGTGAAGATCGTGACGATCAACTCCGCGGAGACCTTCGCGTCGATGCGGTGTCCCGACTCGATGATGTGGCGAAGCCCCGCGCCCCGCGAGAGAACGATGAGACCGCCGATCCGCTTGCGCGACATGACGCGCACCGCCTTGGCGATCTCTTCGAGCGACTCGGCCGGCTGGATCGGAAAGAGAAAACGGAAGATCCGGACCTGGCCCATCTGCGCGAGGGATCGGCGGAGCTCGGGCTGGAAGAGAATGACGAAAGCGACGAGCCAAACGGTCTTGAGGCTCGAGAAGATCCGGTTGAGACCGGTGAGCTGGAAGGAATCGGCCACCCAGGAGACGACGTAGATGGCGGCGAGGCCGAGGAACATCTGCGAGGCGCGGGTTCCCTTGACCACCAGGAGAAGGCGATAGAGGAGAAACCAGACGACCGCGAAGTCGATGATGTCGTAGACGCGAAACGAGAGATGCTCGGCCGTGGGCATCTCTAACCTCCCCCTCGGCGGATCGCCTCGACGACGCGCACCGCGCGCGAGACGGGAAGCGGCTCGTGCACGCGGAGCATGTCCGCCCCTGCGAGCACCGCCGCGGCGCACGCTCCGATCGTCCCCTCGAGTCTCTCCTCGACCGGAAGGCCGAGAAGGAGCCCGAGGAACGACTTTCGCGACGGCCCGACGAGCACCGGGAACCCGAGCGAGCGAAGCTCGGAGAGATGCCGGAGAAGAAGGAGGTTGTCCGACAGTCTCTTCCCGAAGCCGATTCCCGGGTCGATCGCGATCTTCTCCTCCGGGACTCCGGAGGCTCCGGCGATCTCGGCCGCGCGCGCGAGATCATCATACACCTCGGAGACCGGATCTTCGTAGTGCGGGTTCTCCTGCATGTCGCGCGGCGTGCCGCGGATGTGGTTCAGGATGAGCGCGCATCCGTGAGCGGCCGCGACGCGCGCGACCTCCGGATCGTGCCGGAGGCCGGTCGCGTCGTTGATCGCCGATGCCCCCGCCCGCACCGCCTCCTCCGCGACCGCCGCCTTCCGCGTGTCGATCGAGATCGGAACGGCGAGCCGCTCGCGGAGCTCGCGAATCACGGGGACGACCCGGCGGATCTCCTCCGCATCCGGAACGGACTCCGCTCCCGGACGGGTCGACTCGCCCCCGACGTCGATCATGTCGGCCCCTTCCCGCACGAGCGCCTCCGCATGGCGGAGCGCCGCGCCGGTCTCGAGGTACCGCCCTCCGTCGGAGAATGAGTCGGGGGTCACGTTGAGAACACCGAGGATCGCGACCCCGCCGCCGGGAGGGGAGAGCCCCCACGCTCGGAGGAAGCGTCCCCGGTCGGGACCTCGCGCCGCCTTCTCGAAAATCGATGCATCAACGGTAAATGGCTCAAAGGAACCGAGGGCTTCGAGGCCTTCCGGGCTCGCCGCGAACGACACGGAATCCCCGGTCGCGCTTCCGATCGGAAGTCCCTTCGCCTCGATGAGGGAAAGAAGGCTCTCCTTCTCGCGCGGGGAGAGGTTCCAGACGATCCAGGGGACGGCCGCGGGCGGCGCCGCGGGATCCGTCGTCCCCCCTATCGCGAGGCGGCGAATGCGGATGACGGTCCTCCTACGCAGGGGACGGAGCAGGAGGCGGCGCGCTCCCTTCTTCGCGCGCGGCGGGAGCGGCGCTCTTCTCCGGACGCCCGGTGTCTCTCTCGGCGCGCGTCTTCCTCCGATGGGGGAGCGGGTCGAGCTCCTCGCCCCGCGCGAGCCGGGCGATCTCGTCCCCGTCGAGCACTTCCCGTTCGAGAAGCGTCTCGCCGATTCGGATGAGGGTCTCCCGATTTTCCTTGAGCAGGGTGAGAGCCCGGTCGTACTGGGTCTCGACGATCGCTCGGACTTCCTCGTCGATCAGCTCCGCAGTCTTCTCGGAGTAGTCGCGATGGCGCGCGATCTCGCGGCCGAGGAAGATCTGCTCCTCTTTGTGGCCGAAGGTGAGCGGCCCGAGCCGTTCGCTCATCCCCCACTCGCAAACCATCTTCCTCGCGAGCGTCGTCGCTTTTTCGATATCGTCGCGCGCGCCGGTCGTGAGCTCGCCGAAGATCATGCTCTCCGCCGCGCGTCCCCCCATCGTGAGCGCGACGTAGTCGAGGCAGTATTCCCTGCTCCACTTGTGCTTCTCGTCCATCGGGAGAAGGTGCGTGACGCCGAGCGCTTGCCCCCGGGGGATGATCGACACTTTGTGCAGCGGGTCGGCGTTCGGGAGGAGGATCGCGACGAGCGCGTGTCCCGCCTCGTGGTAGGCGGTCCCCCGCTTCTCCTTGTCGCTCACGAAGAGGGACTTCCTCTCCATCCCCATCATCACCTTGTCCTTCGCGTCCTCGAAGTCGAGCATGGAGACCCGGTCGCGGTTCCGGCGCGCCGCGAGGAGCGCCGCCTCGTTCACGAGGTTGGCGAGGTCCGCTCCGGAGAGACCCGGGGTCCCGCGGGCGAGTACCTTGAGGTCGATCCCTTCTTCGAGCGGAATGTTTCGCGTGTGAACTTTCAGGATTCCCTCGCGTCCCGCGACGTCGGGCATGTCGACGACGATCTGGCGATCGAAGCGCCCAGGCCGGAGAAGGGCCGGATCGAGAACGTCGGGGCGGTTCGTCGCCGCGAGGAGAATGACCCCCTCCTTCGACTCGAAGCCGTCCATCTCGACGAGAAGCTGGTTCAACGTCTGCTCCCTCTCGTCGTGCCCGCCGCCGAGGCCCGCGCCCCGATGCCGGCCGACGGCGTCGATCTCGTCGATGAAAATGATGCAGGGGGCGTTTCGTTTTCCCTGCTCGAAGAGATCGCGGACGCGCGAAGCGCCGACGCCGACGAACATCTCGACGAAATCGGATCCGCTCATCGAGAAGAAGGGAACCTCCGCCTCGCCGGCGACCGCCTTCGCGAGGAGCGTCTTTCCGGTCCCCGGCGGGCCGAGAAGGAGGGCGCCTTTCGGAATGCGCCCTCCGAGCTTCTGGAACTTCTCGGGCCTCCGAAGGAAATCGATGATCTCCTGCAGCTCCTCTTTCGCCTCGGTCGCGCCGGCGACGTCGGCGAAGGTCACCTTGGGCCGGTCGGCGGTGAGGAGTCGGGCGCGGCTCTTGCCGAACGAGAACGCCTTGTTCCCGCCGCCCTGCATCTGCCGGACGATGAAGATCCAGAAACCGAGAATGAGAAGGATCGGGAGCCAAGAGAGCAGAATGGAAAACCAGTTCATCCCCTCCGGCTTCGAGCGGATCGCGGCGTCCGGGCTCTTCTCCCAGATCCGGTCGGGGAGCTTCTCGTCGGCGGCCGGGAGCCAGACCTTGAACGCATCCACCTCGCGAGGCGGGAGGCCCTCGCCGGTCGTGACGAGCGACGGCTCGCGAAAGACGCCCGACACCTCTTTTTCGACGATCATCGCGGAGCGGATGTTCCCCTTCTCCACCTCTTGGATGAACTGTGTGTACGTGATCTCCGCCTCGGCCTTTCGCCCGGTTTGGTACATCTTGTACACGGTGAGAAGGAGAAGCGTGAGGACGACCCAAAGAGCGAGGGATCGGAACGTGCGGTTGATGCGCGGACCTTCCCGGCGCGGAGGGTGGCCTCCGCGTCGATCCTTCTCCGGGCCGCGTCCTTCCGTCGGCGGAGACGTCGAGGGTCCGCGCCCGGAACCGTCTTCGCGCTTCTCGCCCCTCGGGTCCCCGTTCTCGCGAAGAGAGCGCGGCGTGAGGGACGGAGTTCCCGGGTCGCCCTTGAATCGGCGGCGGGGGGTCTTCATCGCTCGTGTCTTTCCGTAGCCGGACCGAACGATCCGGTCCACGCCAACTTCAACACGTGTCCATATCTCACGCGCAAAGCGTTCTTGTCGACAACCGCTCTCCGCGCGGAGCGAGGGCGAACCTCTACCGGTTAGTATCGTCCGGCGGAGGGCAAAACGCAACCTCCAAGATCCTTCTCGTGGACTCGGCGACCTTGGCGCGGTCCGCGATCGCGATCCCGATCACCCAGAGGATTCCCTCGGAGTCGCAAAGGACGGGGATTCGGCTCCGCTCGCTTCGCGGGATCTTCCGGTCCACGAGGAGGTCCTGGAGCTTCTTTCCGCCGGGGGCACCGAGAGGCCGGAAGCGATCGCCGGGAAGGCGGGAGCGGAGGAGGAGCGGCGGGCGGACGCGGCCGAAGTCGAGCCGCGCGCGGCGGCCCTCGCGCGGAAGGTCCTCGCGGGCCTCTTCGCGCGCGAGCATGCGGCAGAGGACGCGGCTTCCGTCCGGAAGGCGCGCGGCGCCGGGAATCGGGAGAGGAACGCGGAAGGGGGCGGCGTCCGAGACGGGCGGGCCGAAGCGGAGCGCTTCCCCCTCGCGGCGGACCTCGCATTCCTCCGAGAGCATCGTGCGCCCCGAACGCCCATCGCCCAAGAGAGCGAGCACGCTCTCGGTTCGCTCGAACCGGATTCCCTCGGGGAATCCGCCGGCGCGCCGAGCGAGCGCGCGGACCGTCTGGCGCGCGAGCGCGAGGGGGAGCGCGGCGAGAGCGGCGGCCGGAACCGAAAGCGAGTCTTCTTCCTCCCGGGCGTGCCGCGCGATCCAACGGTCCGCTTCTTCTTCGAGAAAGCCCTCGATCTCCGAGAAGATGTCCGCGCTCCGCGCGAGCGCGTCCCGCACCGGGCGGCCGAGCAGGTTCTCCGCGAACGGAAGAAGCTCGAGGCGGATCTTGTTCCGGTCGTAGTCGGTCTCGAGGTTGCTCCGATCGATACGGGGAACGACGCCCATCCCCGCCAAATACGCGGAGATCTCCTCTCGCGAGATGTCGAGAAGGGGGCGGATCAGCTTTCCCCTGCGATGAGGGATCGCGCCGAGGCCGCGCGGTCCCGCGCCGCGAAGGAGGTTGATGAGGAGCGTTTCGATCCGGTCGTCGCGCGTGTGGCCCGTGGCGATTCGGTCCGCCTTCTCGCGCGCCGCTTCCTCGTCGAGCATCGCGTAGCGAACGCGGCGTGCCGCCATCTGGAGCGACTCGCCGTGCCCCGCTTCGAACGGCCGGATGATGCGCACGCCGAGCGAGATGTCGAGGGTCGCCGAGAGCGCACGCACGAAGCGCTCGTCCTCGTCGGATTCCGCTCCGCGCAGTCCGTAGTTCAGATGGAGCGCGCGAAGACGGAGACGCCGCCCGGCGCGGACCTCGGCGAAGAGATGCGCGAGCGCGGTCGAGTCGGGACCGCCGGAGAGGGCGAGAAGCACCGTCTCGCCGGGGCGCACGAGAGCTTTCTCGTCGAGGGCGCGCGCGAAATCGGATCGGATCATCACGGCGGGAACGTTCGGATAAAGGTACGTGCCGGTGCAGGGATTCGAACCCCGGACACGCGGATTATGATTCCGCTGCTCTAACCAGCTGAGCTACACCGGCGAAGCGACTTCACTCGCCCTCCACGCTACGGAGTGACGGCCGGAAAGTCAACGGGAAATCTCCCGCCGTCCGCCCGGCACTCGGCGGCGCGCGAGAATCACGAACGCATAAACAATGAACGCGAGCGCCGATCCGAGAACCCCGTTGCGGAAAGAACGGGGCCGGTAATGAAAGACCACCTCGTGCTCTCCCTTCGCGAGCGGAACGGCCCGGAAGGCGTAGTGCGCGCGGAGAATCCGTCCCTTCGCGCCGTCGATCGAGACCTCCCAGCCGGGGAAGTACGTCTCGCTCACGAAGAGGAGAGCCGGCCGTTCGGAGCGGGTTCGAAGGCGGAGCATGGAGCTCTCGCGCTCGATGATCCGGACCTCGCCGCCGAGGAAGGGCGCGCTCCCGCCGTTCTCGATCCCGGGGTCCTCCTCGAGCCAAAGCGGTCCCTGGGGATCGAAACCGGGCGAGGTCACCTCGCGGAGGATGCGTCCCCGGTCCCGTTCGACCCGATACGCGTGGCGGAGAAAGGCACGCGGGAGCGCATCGAGGTTGTCGATCCGCGTGAACGGATCGCGGGAGACGACGCGGAAGCCGCCGATCTCCGCGAGCCGTCCTTCCGCTTCCAGCGCCCCCGCATCCGTTCCGAAGCGTGGGGGGGAGAGGAGAAAGGAACGCACCCCGAGGAGATCCCAGAGAGGGAGGGCGACCTGAGCGGCCGATCGGAAGGAAGCGATCCGGCGGCCGTCCGGGCAGAGCATGGGATCGATCGCGGCGAAGAGGTCGCCGTAGTCGCGTGGCATGAGCGCGTTCACGCCTTGCAGGTCCTCGATCCCGTACGGAAGGCCGGTATTCGATGGGAGGAGGTATTCCCATGTGAAGCGCGCGACGCGAAATGGTTCTTCCTCATTTGTCAATGCATCAAGGGATGCGTGCGGTGCGAAGAGCGCGCTCGCGGGTTGAGGCGTGTAGTAGGTCCGGGCGAACGTCCACCCGTCCGCGGCGACGACGAGGAGGACCGCGGCGCCCGCGGCTCGTGTCCAGCGCCTCCCTCCGA
>VGIW01000100.1 GCA_016867715.1 Candidatus Eisenbacteria bacterium
GCTCCTTGCCCCGCCCCCCGGCATCGAAGACACATGCGGCGTTTCTGTCGTATGAAGGCTACACGCGCCGCGCCAAGAGATAGATCCGCTTCTTACCCTCGCCGAGTAGGCGGATCGACTCGACCGGCGGGAGAAAGCGCGTGCTCCGCTGGATCCGCTCTCGGGCGGCACGAGCGCTCTCCGGACCTTTGAAGAAGAGCGCCGCCCCCTCCGGACGAAGAAGGATCGCGAACGCTTCGATCGTCTCTTCGTCGGTCGCCACGCCGCGGCTCGCCACGATGTCGAACGATCCCGCGCGCGGCCCCGCGTCCTCTCCCCTCCCTTCCCACACATCGGTCCCGGCAAGACCGAGATCCGCGACCGCCCGCGACAAGAACGCGCACTTCTTCCGCCTCGACTCGAGAAGCGTGATCGCGAGGTCGGGCCGCACGATCGCCCACACGATCCCAACGAGCCCCGCGCCCGCTCCGTAATCCAGAACGCGGGCGCCGGGCGAGGGGGCGGCGACCTGTAGCCCGCCGAGCGAGTCGGCGATGTGCCGCTTCGCGATCCGCGGGGCGGTGAGATCCGCGCGGGAGAGAAGGGAGAACTTCTCTCCGAACTTGAGGACTAAAGAAACATAGCTCGCGAGACGCTCCGGCGCCCCGTCCGGCGCATGGAGACCCTCTCGGCGGGCGCGGGCCACGACTCGTTCGATGTGGTTCTTCATCCGTTCGCCGAGCGCGCCCGCTCCCTCCGGTCGAGGTGCACGACGAGAAGCGCGAGATCCGCGGGAGAGACCCCGTCGATTCTCGACGCGACCCCCACCGTTTCCGGACGGAAGCGAAGGAGCTTCTCCCGCCCCTCGCGCGAGAGGCCGCGGATCGTCTCGTGATCGAAAGCTTCGGGAATCGGCCGCCCCTCCATCGAGGCGAGGCGCTCCGCCTCGCGGGTCTGGCGCGCGACGTAGCCGGCATACTTCACGCGCGTTTCGACCTCGCGCCGGACCGCCTCCGGCGGCACCGGCTCCCCGTTTCGAAAGGCGAGAAGATCCTCATAGCGCACCTCGGGGCGGCGAAGAAGGCCGGCGAGCGTGGTCGGCCCCGACGCCGGCCTCATCCCCGCCTCGACGAGCGCTCGGCTTCCCCCCTCGGGCGTCACCGGAATGCTTTCGAGATAAACAATCTCGCGCGCCGCCGCCCGGTCTCTTTCCTCGGCGAGGCGAAGCACCCGCTCGGGGAGAAGCCCGAGGCGGACGCCGAGTGGAGCGAGACGAATGTCCGCCGTGTCGTGGCGAAGAAGAAGCCGATGCTCCGCGCGCGAGGTGAAGAGGCGGTACGGTTCCTCCGGCTCGCGCGTGATGAGGTCGTCGATCAGAACGCCGATGTACGCCTCCCCGCGCCCGAAGCAGATCGGCTCCCGGCCATCCATGCCGAGCGCCGCGTTGATGCCGGCCACGAGCCCTTGCGCCGCCGCCTCCTCGTAGCCGGAGGTGCCGTTCACTTGACCCGCGAAGTAAAGTCCCCGCACCCGCCGCGTCTCGAGCGATCGGCGGATCTGATCGGTCGGGAAGAAATCGTACTCCACCGCGTAGCCCGGATGGACCATCTCTGCGTCCTCGAGCCCGGGAATCGTCCGGAGCAACGCGCGCTGCGTCTCCTCGGGGAGGCTCGTCGAGATCCCGTTCGGATAGACGAGATCCTCGGCGCCGCCCTCCGCCTCGAGGAAGATCTTGTGCGACGAGTGGTGCCCGAAGCGGACGACCTTGTCCTCGATCGATGGACAATAACGCGGACCGGCGCCCTGAATCTTTCCTGTATAAAGAGGCGAGCGGTCAAGCGACGCGCGGATGACGCGGTGGGTCTCTTCGTTCGTATCGGTGGTCCAGCAGGAAACCTGATTTCGCTCGATGCGTTGGGTCCGAAAGGAGAAGGGCCGCGGCGGATCGTCCGGCCTCTGCTCGCAGGTTCGCTCGTAGCGAATCGTCGAGCCTCGAAGGCGGGGCGGCGTTCCGGTCTTGAGGCGCGCCGTGCGAAACCCGAGCGCGCGCATCCGCTCGGCGAGACGCTCCGCCGCCGGCTCGCCGCGGCGCCCCCCGGGGATGCAGCGCTCCCCCACGTACATGCACGCGGAGAGGAAAGTCCCCGCGGCGAGCACGACCGCGCGCGCGCGAAACGTCCGTCCGGAGGCGTCGACCGCCCCCGCAACATGTCCCCTCTCGACGAGAAGGTCCGCCGCTTCCCCTTCCTCGATCGCGAGGTTCGGCCGGCCCTCCAGCACGTCCCGCATGTAGGCCGAGTAGGCATCGCGATCCGCCTGCGCGCGCGGCGCCCGCACAGCCGGCCCGCGGCTTGCGTTCAACACGCGAAAGTGGATCCCGGTCGCGTCGATCGCGAGGCCCATCTCCCCGCCGAGCGCGTCGATCTCGCGGACGAGCTGTCCCTTCGCGAGCCCTCCGATCGCCGGGTTGCACGACATCCGCGCCGGCGCGCAACGATCGTGCGTGAGCAAGAGGACGGAGCATCCCATTCGAGCGGCCGCGAGCGCCGCCTCGCATCCCGCGTGCCCCCCTCCGATCACGAGAACGTCGCATCCGCGCACGGCCCGCTCCTAAGGCTTTGGATATCGGAAGTAGAATTCGTGGTGGCCGGTCAACAGCCACAAGACCAGGAAATGGTGCGCCAGGTCCGACACAACGAGCCCGATCCCCGCGACGAGAGCTCCTTTTCGCCAGGCCGGATCGGCCAGAGCGAAGCTGACAAGGAGAAGCGCGACACCCACGTAGCCGTGGTGGATCCGAAGACCCGCCGTGTAGCCGGCCAGGAACGCGGTCGATTCCGTCGCCTTCATCCCGAAACCGAATCGAAGGACGCTCGTCGCGATCTCGATCGCCAACGCGAGCAGGAGACCCCACGCCACCACCCCGCCCGCCGAGAGCGCGGCGAGATCAGCGGCGATCTTTGTCGTCGCGAGCAACGGTCTTCGCCTCGAAATAGAGCCACGCATCTAGAGCGGCGATGACAACCGTCGCCGCCACAACCGCGACGTACTGCGCGAGGAGCTCCGGATGCTCCGAACGGACCCAGGGGTACGAGCGCGCCACGGAGATCGCGAGGAGAAGAAGAAACACGAGGATCGCGGGCCCCGCAACCGCGAGGCTCCCGGCGTGCGCTTCGCTCCCGTCCGCCCTCTGAAAGTACTTCTCCCGGATCACGCGGAAGAAGCCGACCCGATACCCGCCGGCGTCGGGCGCTTCGCCCCCTGCGCCGCACCCCCGCGTCGGAAGCGCGTGCGGCCTATACGCCCCGCCTTCCCCTCTCGCGCTCGCCGCGTCGAGAGCCTCCTCGAGCCTCATGATATACTGTTTCAACGGTTTCAGCGCGCGGTAGTTCGTCACGATGAAGAAGGGAATCGTCGCGAGCAAAACCGGCGCGACCGCGAAGACCCACTCGTTTCCCCCGGGAAGATAGATCGAGACGCTCCCCGCCAGCACCGTGAGCAAAAGAGTGAGAAACGGGGCATAGTTGTCCGCGATCCGGCGGAAGTCGTCGTTCCTCTGCTCGAAGTCGGCGACGAGAATGCGAAGCGAGTCGGACTCCGAAAGGGAAGGAGGGACGCCCGTGGTCGCGGGAAAACCGGCCTGATCTCCCTCGCCCGCGAACGGATCCTGAGAGGCGTGCCGCGCCGCGATGTTCCTTCGCGCCCACAGATAACCGACGATGCCGAAAAGCGGCGCGAAGAGGGCGGCTCCGCCCAGCACGAGAGCCGCCGAGCGGTGCTCGACATAGAAGCGATGATCGATGCCCAGCGCCCACATCCGCCAGAGAAGGAACGAGAAGATCGCCGCGAGAAGCGCCGACGCAAACTTGCGCGCCCCGCGCCTTTTCTTGAGAAGCGGGTTCTTCGTGGTCCAGTAGTGATACCCGAAAGCGATCTCCGGTTCCCTATCTTCGTCCGTCGAGTGAATCTTCCCTTTCCCGACAGCGAGAAAGTTGAGGGCGCGCTCGATCTCGATGATGTAATCCCTCATGAGGCGGCTCGACCAGAAGACGAAAACCGAGAAGACCGCCACCGCCTCGCACACGACGACGGAGATCGGAAGGATCCAGAGATAGTCGGCGGGACGGCCCGTTCCGACCATCCAACCGAGCGTCGTCGAGAGAATTGCGACCAGGAGAAACACGATCTTCGGGTAGTACGCGCACTGGCGACGGTAGTCCTCGCAACGCTCCGCATAGTCGGCAAGCTGCACATCGAGGAAATCGGCCAGAGGTCCTTCTCTCAACGCTCCCTCCTGCTCGCCCCGCCTCGCGAAGCTACTTCCCCACACAGAAGCGGGAGAAGATTCGATCGAGAAGCTCCTCGTTCGCTTCTTCGCCGGTGATCGCGCCAAGGCGCGCGATTGCTTCGCGAAGATCCTCGGCGAGAAGCTCCCCCTCGGCGGCGACGCCGCGCGCCCGCGCGAGAGCCGCGGCGGCGCCGCGAAGCGCCTCGGCGTGCCGCGCGCTCGCGAGAACCGCATCCCCCGGCGCCTCCGCCTCGAGGCCGCCCATCACGCGCGCCATTCTCTCGCGAAGAGCCGCGACGCCGTCGCCGCGGAGCGCCGAAACGTCGGACGCCTCTTGCTCCTCGCCCGCGGGGAGCTTTCCGCTGCGGTCCTGAAGATCGCTCTTCGCGAGCACGACGATCCGCTTTCGCTCGGACGTCGCATCGAGAAGCGCGCGGTCCTCGTCCGAGAGAGCCTCGGATCGATCGATCACAAGAAGAATGAGGTCCGCTTCCTCGAGCCGCTTCCGCGCGCGCCGCACGCCCTCTTCCTCGACGCCTCGCGCCCCCTCGCGGAGGCCGGCCGTGTCGAAGAGGCGGAAGAGAAGGCCGCCGATCTCCATCTCTCCCTCGAGAAGATCGCGCGTCGTCCCCGGCTCCGGCGCGACGATCGCGCGCTCCTCCGCGAGAAGCGCGTTGAAGAGGGTCGACTTCCCGCTGTTCGGCCGTCCGGCGAGAACCGCGCGGATCCCCTCGCGCACAAGGCGGCCCTTCTCGCCCGAGCGCGCGAGCGCCTCCGTCTCGGCGAGCGCTCTCGCGACAACGGCCGCCGCGCGCGCGGTGTCGTAGCGCGGGACATCCTCCTCCGCCGCGAAGTCGAGATCCGCCTCGACCTCCGCAAGAAGATCGAGGAGCGCGCTTCGAAGAGCCGCGATCCGCGCCGACAGTCCGCCCCGAAGCTGCGCGAGGGCGCTTCTCGCCGCCCCCTCCGTGCGCGCGCGCACGAGGTCGGCGACCGCCTCCGCCTCGGCGAGATCGATCCGCCCGTTCCGAAACGCCCGCCGAGTGAACTCGCCCGGCTCCGCGAGGCGTGCTCCCGCCTCGGCGAGACGGCGCACGAGCCGGCGCACGAGGTACGGGCTCCCGTGGCACGACATCTCGACGGAATCTTCACCTGTATAGGAATGCGGCGCGCGGAAGACGACGAGGAGAACCTCGTCGATCGCCTCGCCGTTCTCCTCCGCCGCCTCGCCGCGAAGAATGGTGCGCGGCGGCGCGTCCGAGGGGCGGACCCGCCCGCGAAAGACCCGGTCGGCGATCGGGATCGCCTCCGGCCCGCTCACGCGCACGACCGCAAGCGCGCCGACCCCGGGCGGCGTCGCCGCGGCCACGATCGTGTCCCCTTCCCGGTACGGCATCGTTCCACCGCCGGCCGGCCGCTCCTACCGCCGGCGGCGGTCTCCGGATCGCGCGGGTCGCGGCCTCTTCTCGCCGCCGCCGGCCCGCACCCCCTCGCTCCGCCCGCCCGCCGGGGCGACCACCACGCTCTTGTAGAGCCCCTCGCCGACGGTGTACGTGCGAACCGCCGGATCGCCCGTGAGCGCCAAATGGATCACGCGCCGATCGGGCGAGTAGAGCGGATCGGTCGAGAGCTCGCGCCCCGATTCCTTCACCTTGCGCGCCATGCCGAGCGCCTTCGAGCGGAGCTGGTCGTCGCGCCGCTCGCGGTACCCGCCGATATCGACGCGTACCCGCCCCTGCTCTCCGCGGTCTCTGTGCAGAATCCGGTTGAGGAGATGCTCGATCGCATGAAGGGTCTCGCCGTGCTTCCCGATGAGAAGCCCGTCCGACTCCATCGTCACGACCTCGACGGAATAATCTCCCTTGTCCGCGCGCACGTTCACGCGCGCGCCGATTCCGAGGCGCTTCAGGATTCCGTCGAGAACCTCCTCGATCTTCCGCGCGGCGTCCTCTTGGCGGGTCACCCGGACGCGGATCTTTCGCCCTCCGAGGAGGCCGAACAGCGCCCCGCGTTTTTCCTCCAACACCTCCACCCGCACCTCGTCGAGGCTGGCTCCGAGCTCCTTCAGCGCGCGATCGAGCGCTTCCGCGTCGGTGCGTCCCTCACCGATGACGCTTCTCATGTCGTCTCCTTCGTGGGAGGCCGCTCTTTGCGGCCCCGGCCCGTGGCCTTGTTCCGGTTTCGACCGTTCGGTTTCTCCTCGCCGCCCGCGGTGGCCGCCTCGGCCCGGACCGCGTTCTTCTCATCCCCGCGGTTCATCAGGTACTGCTGGCCGATGGAGAGGACGTTGTTGGCCAGCCAATACAGCACGAGCCCGGACGGAAGGCGGTAGAAAAGGCCGGTGAAGAGAATCGGCATCATGTAGATCATCGCTTTCTGCCTCGGATCGATCGTCGTCATCTTCTGCTGCACGATCATCGACACGCCCATCAGGAGGGGGAGAAGGCTGAGGTGCGAACCGAGGAAGGGGAGAGAGAATGGAAGATCCGCGAGAACGTCCGGCCTCGAGAGATCGTCGATCCAAGAGACGAACGGCGCCTTGCGGAGCGCGATCGTTCGTTGCAGAACTTGGTAGAGCGCGATGAAAACCGGCATCTGGAGGAGCATCGGGAGACACCCGGAGAGCGGGTTCACCTTCTCGCGCTTGTAGAGCGCCATCATCTCCTTGTTCAGGCGCTGCGCGTCCCCCTTGAGTTTCTCGCGAAGAGCCGAAACCTGCCCCTGGATGCGCTGCATGTCTTTCATCGACTTGAGGCTCTTGTGCGTCAGATGGTAGAAGAGGAGCTTAGTGAGGAGCGTGATGAGCAGGATGACGACGCCGTAGTTCGGAACGTACTTGTAAAGAAACTTCATGACGGCGAGCGTGAGGCTCGAAATCGGGCGGATCACGCTCCAGCCGAGATCGATCATCCCCTCGAGGCCGACTGCTTCGCTCTTCAAGAGATCCATGTCGAGCGGGCCCGCGTAGAGCCCGATGCGCGCCTCCTCCTTCCCCGCGGAGGCGATCGGCATCTTGACGTCGAGCGACACCCGCTCCTCGCCGGCGATGCGCCGAATGCGGACGAGCGCCCCCGAGTCCTTCGCGGGAAGGAGCGCGATCGCGAAGTACTTGTTCTTGAGGGCGGCGAAGCGGACGTCCCCCGTCCGCTCGACCGGCTCCTCCTCCTTCACCTTCCCCGCCGGATCGCGCACCGCCTTCCCGGCGAGCGAGGTGACCGCGGCCATCTCCCGCTTCTCTTCGTCCCGATTCTCCTCGGTGAACGCGATCCCCGGCTCCCAGAGAAGCCGGTACGAGAAGACCTTCGGCGCGCCGGCCGCCCCCTCGATCGTCTGCTCGACGTCGATCCGATACGAATCGGCGCGGAATCGATACGTTCTCCGCACGGCGACGCCGCTCGCGAGACGCTTCTCGAGGACGATCTCCCCGCCTTCCTCCGGATGCGTGAGCCGCACCCCGTCCTCGTCCGATCGGAACACCGCGCCCCGGAGGTCGACCTCCCCCTCGCCCGTCTCGAGAAGGAGCCCGAGCCCGCCGGGGGCGCCCGCCGCGACCAGCTCGACCGGGCGCTTCTCCTTCCCCGGGAACCGGAGAAGGCGGACCTGGCGGATCGACGCCCCGCGCGTGTCGATCTCCATCTCGTAGAGAGGGGTGGCGACCTCGATGATCCGGGACCCCGCTTCCTCCTCCTCCGCAGGAGCACCGGGCGCGACGGGGAGAGCCTCTCCCGCGTCCGCCGCCGGCGCCTGCGGGATTGCGATCGCGCCGTCGCTCGCGGGCGGGGGCGCGCCTTCGGGCGGTGGTTGGCCCGTTCCCTCCGGCGGGGGCTCCGGCGGATGGATGAACAGGATCTGGAACGCGATGATCAGGATCGTCGAGAGGACGATTGCGAGCAGGGCTTTCCGGTCCACTCTCTTCCTCGCTCGAAAAAGACGGGCCTCGCCTCCCGCGGGGGAGGGAAGCAGCCGCAGGGAGGTTCGGTCCGCTCCGCGCGCTCGCGCCTACGGGACCGGGTCGTACCCCCCGCCGTGAAACGGATGACAGCGCAGCACGCGCCGCGCCGCCAGGACGCCGCCGCGCGCCCAGCCGTGCCTCTGCACGGCATCGAGCGCGAACGCGGAGCAGGAGGGATGGAACCGGCAGGAAGCAGGAATGAGTGGAGACACGCAGAACCGGTAGAAGCGAATCAGAAGGATCAAGGCCGTCTTCACGGGCGCGTTCCCTCTTGTCGGGGCGGCCGCGCGGAGACGAGCCCCGCCCGCTCGAGCAGGACCCGCATCTCGTCCGCGACCTCCACCGCCCGGGCCGCCGCGAAATCGCGGTTCGCCACGAAGACGAGGTCGATGGGCTCGGTCTTCAATTCCGCCTTGATCCTTCGAAACGCCTCGCGCAGAAGCCGCTTGATGCGACTCCGCGCGACCGACTTGCCGATCCGTTTCCCCGCCACGAACGCGGCGCGCGCCGAGCGTGTTGCCGATCCGCCGCGGGAGAGGTAGAGGAGGCGGAAGTTCGGCCCCCTTACGATGCTCCCCTCCCGAAACAGCCGGTCGATCTCGCGGGTCTTCCTAAGGCGCTCGGCTTTGCGCAGCTTCTGGCGCTCCCTCCGCTCGTCCACAAAGGCGCTTTTCCTATGGGGTGAGCTTCTTCCTCCCTTTCGCTCGTCTCCGGGAGAGGACCGCTCTCCCCGCCCGAGTGCTCATCCTCTCCCGAAATCCATGGGTCCGCTTCTTCTTCAGATTGCTGGGCTGAAAGGTCCGCTTCACCTTGACTCCCCCGATTGTGTGGGCTTTCCAGGCTGCGCGCGGCCGCTCGATGGGTTTTTCCGGCCGCGCCTTCGCGCGAAGTCTAGAAACGGCGCGGGATTGTGTCAAGCGGAAACATTGGCGCGCGAAGATGCCTCGGGCGAGGTTCGGTGGAAAATCCGTCCACAGGGGAGGCCCGTCGCCTTTCTTCTTTTGCGACAACGAGATACGCGGGCCGATCGACCCGCGCCCTCTCGAAAAAAAACCTTGAATCGTCTTTCGCGCACGTGGTACGATGCCCGCGCTCTGGAAGATCTGGCGGATCGTCGCAGGGGTGTGGATCCGGAAGTCTCCCGACGCTTCTCGCGTTGCTTCTTGCCTCGGATTTCCGCCGTCGCATACCCCCCTTGGGGATAACCCGGGGGCGCCCCGCCGGAAGACCGTCCCTAACCACTTGTTCTCGAAGGGGTTGCGCGTGTATCCACCGCGGTGGATAACTTGGGGGATTGTTGTCTCTTCGCCCGATCCGTCCACCGGATCGGTGGAGAAGCGCCACTCGATCGGTGGTTATCCCCGTGGATACCGGTGGATAACCTGGGGGTTCTCGTCTCATGTCTCCCGCTGAACTCTGGTCCCGAACGCTCGGCATCATTCAGAAGCTCGTCAGCCCGCAGACGTACGACGCCTGGTTTCTTCCCACTCGCTGCGTTTCTTTTTCCGCAGAGGGGGTGCGGATCCAGGTACCGAACCAGTTCTTCGCTGAGTGGCTGAGGGACAACCATCTGCCGCTCATTCAGAAGAGCCTCGGGCAGGCGATCGGAGCCCCCGCCCCGGAGATCGACTTTACCGTCTCCGACGAGCCGCTTCGCCGCCTGGAGCCGGCGGTTCTTCCTCCGCCCCCCGCGGTTCCCGCGAAGCCCGCGCCCCGCAAGCCCCGGAACCCGCAGCTCAACGAGCGCTTCACGTTCGGAACCTTCGTCGTCGGTCGCTCGAACCAGTTCGCGCACGCCGCCGCGCAGGCGGTCGCCGAGAACCCCGCGCACGTCTACAACCCTCTCTTCGTCTGCGGCGGCGTCGGGCTCGGCAAGACGCACATCATTCAGGCGATCGGGCACCGCGTCGAGGAGAAGTTCCCCGGCTTCACCGTCCACTACGCGTCCGCCGAAAGTTTCATGAACGAACTGATTCACGCGATGAAGACCGGATCGACGTTTCATTTCAAGGAACGCTATAGAAACGTCGATCTCCTCCTCATCGACGACGTCCAGTTCCTCTCCGGAAAAGAGAGCACCCAAGAGGAGTTTTTCCACACCTTCAACGCGCTCTATCTGGCCAGCAAACAGATCGTCCTCACGAGCGACCGTCTGCCGAAGGAGATCCCGAACCTCGAGGAGCGTCTCGTCTCCCGCTTCGAGTGGGGCCTCGTCGCCGACATCCAGAGCCCTGACCTCGAGACCCGGCTCGCGATTCTCCGAAAGAAGGCCGAGACCGAGCGTCTATCGATCCCGGACGAGGTCCTTCTTTTCATCGCGAACTCGATCCGATCGAACATTCGGGAGCTCGAGGGATCGCTCGTGCGCCTCCTCGCTTTCTCCTCCCTCACGGGGCAGGACGTCACGATCGACATGGCGCGCGAGATCCTCAAGGACTTCCTCTCTCGACGCGCGAAGAACGCCACCGTCGAGTCGATCCAGAAAGTCGTGGCCGCTCACTTCTCGGTCCCTCTCGAGGGGCTCCTCTCCCAAAGGAGGACAGCGTCTCTCGCCCTCGCCCGGCAGACGGCGATGTACATCTGCCGCGAGCTGACCGGTCTCTCCCTCTCGCAAATCGGCGCGCGCTTCGGAGGCCGCGATCACACCACGGTTCTTCACGCGTGCCAGAAGATCGATCACCTTCTGAACGCCGACGACGATTTCCGGGCGCGTCTCGACCGGGCGATCGACGAGATCGCGGCGTGAACGAGCTTCTCCCCGATCGCGCGGCGGGGATACCTTGTGGAGAAGAGCACTGTGCGTGTGGACGAGGGGCGGATTCTTCGAGGCGAGAGACCGCGTTTCCCGCCGCCTTGGGGATAACGCTGGACAGCGACCTCGGTGGTGCACACTCCCCGTGGAGAACCGCGATCGCCGAAGAGAGATGCAAGAAGGAGATAGCCTCGCGGCGCCCATCCATCCACATATCCAAGGGACCTACTCCTACTACTGAAGAGATCAAGAAAAGAAGAAGAGAAAAGAAGAAGGGGGTTCCTCCCGAGTCTCGT
>VGIW01000101.1 GCA_016867715.1 Candidatus Eisenbacteria bacterium
TGCTGATAGCTCGCAAGGGCCCGCCCCGCGTCCCCGCTCTCCCCCCGACGAAGATAGAAGTCCCCCAGCTTGTTCAGCGACACCGACAGATCGCGCGCCAGGAAGCCCGGGGCGGTGCCGCCCAACACCGCCCGTTCGAGCCTCGAGCGAACCCCTTCCAGAACCTGACCCCGTTTCTTCTCGGCCGCCCCGGAGACTGCCAGCCTAGCCTCGACCTGGAACAGGAGAAGCCCGGCTGCAAGACAGAGCCCCACCGGGTCCATGTAGTTCTCGTCGAGGCATCCGAGCGCCCATTCGACCGGATCGGAGCCGTCGCCCGTGGGCATTCCGGTCTCGATCGCGCCGGCGAGGGCGGTCGCCGCCCCCTCCATCTCCGCCGTCCCGAGCTCGAGCCCCGCGAGATACTCCGCACCACCCGAGCGATCCCCCCATCCCAAGACATGGACCATCGTCTCGGTCGCCCGGAGCGGGTCGTCCACGGGAAGAGATCGGAGGTGATCCGCCGCGTGCCGGTGAAGCGCGCAGCGCGTGTCCGGATCCGCCAGGTAGCGGGCGAGCGCCCCCTCGCGAAGGCCCGCGTGGAAGAAGTCCCAGAGACCGGCCGCACCGCGCCGCACGAGGTGGCGGCCCAGCGAGCGTCGCACTCCGGCGAACGCGAGATCGGTCCACGGCGCGCACGCGACCTTCGGCACGAGAGCCTCAAGATCGCTCTCCCGCCAACCGTTTCTTCCGACCGCGATGAGGACGATCAACGCGTGCGTGAATTCCCGGCCGAAGGTCCGCTCCGCGCGATCGAGCAGCTCGCCGTAGATCGCCTGTACGGAGGAGGGCAGCTCTTCCGCGACCGAGGAGAGAAGCGCCTCCATCCGCTCCCCGCGGCGAAGGTGCGTGAACTCGCGTTCGGCCCGGGCGTAGTCGTCCGCCTCGAGAAGGTTCATCTCCTGAAGAGCGAGCTCCAGCCAGAGCGGGTTTCCGTGGGCGGGTACCCCGCCGTCCGTCTGCTTGTCGAGAAGCTTCTTGAGCGCGGCTGCGTTCGGCTCGCGGTGGTAGCGTTCCTCGAAGACCTTCCACGCGATCCGGTGGGCCTCCTCGCGCGTGATTGAATGCACGATCCGAAGATCCGCTCGCCGGGGAGCCCGGGTGAGGGACAGCGTCTCCTCGCCGGAGATGGCGGTCGCCAAGAGCTGTGTGTTCTCCGGCCACGGCTTCGGGAGCCAGGTAAGAAAGCGGGCCCGGTTCGTCCGTTCGAACTGGTTCAGCGCGTCCAGGAGGACGACCACGCGCGTCCTGGCGGCGGCCCTCCCGAGAAGCGAGGCGAACACCTCGTCGATCCTCTCGTTATCGATCCCAGCCCGGCTTTCCGCGGATCCCGCCTCCGGCTGGATTGATGAGCCGGCGGATGAAGCGCGCTCCGGCTGGCCGCTTGCTCCTCCCGCGACGCTCAAGGGGTCTTCCACGCCGAGGAAAGCGGACAGCTCGCGCACCCAGCGCCGGAGCATCCGATCGACCTGATCAGAACCGGCGTAGATGCCCGCCGCGTGGGCGAGGACGAGAAGCTCCCCGCGCCGCTCCCTAACCTTGAGATCGAGGTAGAGGCGGGCGAAGAGGGCGCTCTTTCCCATGCCCGAGGCGCCGGTGAGGCAGAGGCCCCAGGGACCGGAGCGGTCGCCTCTTGGGGGCCCGAGCAGGAACTCCAGAGCCGGGCCGGTCACGGCGGGACGATCGAGGAAGTGCCGCATGCGCCCGGCAACGAAGTCCTCCAGAGCGAGGGTGTCCGCCTCCTGCCAGGTCCGCGGCCCCTCTTCCTCGTACGCGCGCGTGTGGGCGTCGAGGTCGGTCCAGAGGTCCTCGACCACCTGGTCGCGCAGATCGCCCAGGCCGGTGACCGAACCGCGGGCAGCGTCCCACCGCGCGGTGTAGGTGCGGACGCGCTCCGGGAACTCCTCCCTTAGGCGCTTCTTGAGCACTTCAAGCTTCTCCCGGCGCTCCTCGGCGGCGCGTCTCTCATCGGCGGTTCCGTTCCTGGGGGCGAAGCGCTCGTCGTAGGTCTCGCGGACCTCTTCCGGCATGCCGGCGTAGTCCATCGCGCGGATGTAGATGCGGCTCCTCCCACGCTGCTCGGGGTCCCTGACGAACGCGTAGAGGAGCTCGAGCTCGGTTACGCTCCGGCCGACCACATCCGCGGAGAAACCGGCGGCGCGCGCGGCGGCTTCCATGCGCTCGGCGGGGGGGATCCACCCGTAGCAATCGCCGATGAGCCCGACGAGAAAGGGGCGCGTCCGATCGATCTCGTTTAGACAGACCTGGAGGACGACGAGCTCGCGCTCCGCCTCGTCCTTGAAGCGGCCGGTTTCCACTCCCTGCCGGAGGTCCACGACGTTCAGCTCGTGCCGACGACCCCGCAGGCGCTCGTTGAGTTCGAGGAAGGCATCATCCCGAAGGAGATCACGCTCCGCGTGCATGTCGCGGAAGGTGGAGCTGAAGAAGAGCGGCCGCGAAACGATGGGTCGCTCGCCGAAGTCCGCTCGTCCGGAATGCACGGGTTCTTGGGGAATGGAGTTCGCCATGGCTTGCGCTCCGAGCGGCCGGCGGCTCGACTCGCTCCTTCTCAAGCGTCAGGACTACCGGCGCGGCCGATTCCCACGGACCCTCGGCCAAGCGAGGAATTGGGTGGGCGCCCGCGCGAACGTGTCAGCGATGCCGACCGGAAGAGACCCCGATTCCGGGCGAAAGGTGAAGCACCTCCCGTTGCCCCGCTCCCCGGCACCCTCATGACCCGGCGAGTCCCTACCTCGCCCGATGCATCCGCCCCGTGTGCGCCTCGCCCCCCGCCTCCATCCGGTAGAAGTAAGCGCCGCTTGCGCACCCAGCGCCGGTGTCGTCGGTTCCGTCCCACTCCGCCGCGTGGGCGCCGCTCGGCATTTCCTCCGAAAGAAGCGTTCGGACTTTTTGTCCAAGAACATTATAGATCGAAAGGTTCACATCGGCGGAAGTCCCGAGCACGAAGCGGATCTCGGTCGCCCCCCGGAAGGGGTTCGGACGGTTCGCATCGAGACGGTGGAGAAGGGAAGGGGCGAATCCCCCGCCCCCTTCGAGACCGACCGCACCCCGCGAAACGAACTCGAAGCGCGTGACCAGGGCCTCGACGCGCGATTCGGGCGCATTCCCCTCGTAGAGCCAGAGATTGATGCGCGGGTTCTCGCCCCCCGGACGCGGGACGCCGTCCCCGACGAAGAGCCACGACTCGCCTTTCCATTCGGACGTCTCGGAATCGACCCACCGGCTCCAGAAGAGAAGCGTGTCCGGCGCCCATGTGAAATAGTGAATCGTTCGATCATCCGTCCCTAAGCGAATCGGAAAGCGATGGAGGTTGCCGGGCACGTGCCACGGCTGCACGACGAACTGGGCGTTCGTGTCGGTCGCCGCGTTTCCCCATCGGGCGATCTCGATGTCGATCTCGCGATAGGCGCTGTCCGGGTCGTCCGGATCGAAGGGCGAGCAATCGTCCCACGTAAACATCCCGAAAACGACGGGCGGATCGAGGATGTCCACTGCGCCCCGCACGCGAAACCCGTAGGTTCCATACCCGAAGGAGGTGTCCGCGATCACCTCGCTCGCGTACCAATCGTCTCCGTGCGGGGAGATGCTGAGGTGAAGCCCCTCGGCGTCCACCCAGACGTCCTCCGGATCGTCCGAGAAGTAGTTCGGGCCCGGCCCGACCGGACCGAGGAGCGCGTCCGCTTTCTTCACGATCCAGTCGATCCCCGAGAAAGAGATCCGTCTCGACCCGTGCGGGCGGCACGCGGACGCCCACGGATGATCGAAGAGAGAATCGGCAAGCAGCGAGCAAGGATCACAGCGGGGCGGATTGTAACCCGAAGGAACGAGGAAGGCGATGATCCGCGTCGCGAAGGGATCGATGCCTCCGGTCGTGATGTCGGTCGACCAGGTGCTGTCCGGAAGGATCGGCGTAAGCGGAGATTCGGCGGTCGGCTTGACCCACCAGCCGCCGGCCTTCGCGACGAGGATGTAGACGGCGATCTTGTACGCGGACGGAGAGACGCGGTGCACACGCCCGCGGAGGTCGTCCTCGCTCCCCCAAACGGGGACCGAGGTGATCTCGATCGAGGCTCCCCCGGCGCCGGACGCGATCGACAGGGCGGCGCAAACGCTTGCGAGGATGTGGAGCGCACCTCCCCAGCGAGTCGACCCATTCGTCATCGCGCGTCTCTTTCCGCAGCGGGGTACGAGCCCGCGTCCCTTCGTTCGCAAAACGTCCGCCATTTCCCCGCTTCTCATGGTATCAGATCGAGAGAATTCGTGCCCATCGGGTCTTCCCCTGTTCCCCGCGCGTTCCCCGTGGTAGGCTGGGGTCAGCCATCGGTTCCCGAGCGCGCGGGTTCCGCGCCGATGGACGTTCGCTCGGATCGGACAGTCGATCCGAGAGACGGTAGGACGAGATGACGGAAAAGAACCCACCCGCGGCCGAGAGAACGTCGTCTCCGCTTCGAACCTCTCCCGCGCGATCCGCTTTACGAACGTGGCTTCCGCTCGCGCTCATTCTCCTCGCGGGGCTCCTCCTTCGGATCTTCTATCTTGCCGAGATCGCCGAACGGCCCGACTTCACACGGCCGGCGGCCGACGCGGGCTTTCACAACTACTGGGCGCGCGCGCTTCTCACCGGCGACTGGAAGCTGCCGAGAGGCGAGGGAGATCCGAGGATTCCCGAGGTCCCTTTTCTTCGGCCTCCGGGCTACCCGTACTTCCTCGCCGCCGCGTACGCGCTCACGAAGGGGAGCTTCGCCGGGGCGCGCGCGGTCCAGATGGCGTTCGGGCTTCTCAACGCGCTTCTCGCCTTCCTTCTCGGACGCGCCCTTCTCGGGCGCGCGGTCGGGCTCGTCCTCGCCGGCTTCTCCGCGCTCTATTGGGGCTTCATCTATTTCGAAGGGGAGCTCCTGCCGCCCGTGCTTCTCGTCGCCGCGGCGCTTCTCCTCTTCCTCGCTCTTCATTCCTGGCAGATCCGGCCGAGGCTCCGTTCCGCTCTCCTCGGCGGGGCGCTTCTCGGCGCCGCCGTTCTCCTTCGCGGGAACGACCTCGTCTTCCTTCCGTTCGCACTCGCGTGGATCGTACGGACAGGCCGCCGCGCGGGAGCGGAACGCCCGCTTCTTCACGCGGCCGTCTTCCTCGCGGGGACCGCGGCGGCGATTCTTCCCGCCACTCTTCGGAACGCCGCCGTCTCGGGAGAGTTCTGCCTCGTCTCGTGCAACGCGCCGATCACCCTCTACATCGCCAACAACGAATCGAGCGACGGCGTCTCCTCCCGATTCCCCGACCTCGCCGGCCTCACGGGGATGAGCGGTTGGAGCTGGTTCTCGTACGATCGGATCGTCGAAGGTCTTTCGAGACGCGAAGGACGAGAGATGAAGTATTCCGACGCCTCCTCGTTCTTCGTGCGAAAAGCCTTCGCGTTCGCCGCCGAGCATCCGGGGAAGTTCCTCGCTCTCACGTTCCGCAAGGCGGCGCTCTTCTTCGGGCCGGCCGAAATATCGAACAACAAAGCGATCCAGTTCGAGAAGAGGGAAAGCCGGGTTCTTCGATGGAATCCTTCCTTCCCCTTCGTCGGATCCGCTTCGCTTCTCGGGTTCTTTCTTCTTCTCAGGGATCGCCGGCGCGGCCGAAAGCCGGACGATGAGGCCCCGGCCTTCTCCGACGAGTCCGCGCGCACGCTCCGGCTCATCCTTCTCTACGTCGGGGTGCTCGTTCTCTCCTACCTTCCGTTTCTCGCGGCGGCGCGGTTCCGCGTTCCGCTTCTCCCGCTCGTCTTCCTCCCGGGAGCGTACGCCGTCGCCCGGATTGTCCGCGCGCTCCGCGCTCGGGAGCCGCGAAGGACCGCCCTTCTTCTCCTCGGGTGGGGATTGCTTTATGTCCTTACCTCGTTTCCCCTCACGCCTTACGAGCCGGATCCCGCGTGGGGGTACACCGACCGGGGGATGGCGCGGGTCCGCGCGGGAGATCCGGCCGGGGCGGTTCTCGATTTCGAGGCGGGGCTCCGGGCGAACCCGGGGTCCATCGACGCCAGGCTTAACCTCGCCCGGACTCTCGCCCAGCTCGGCCGCGGCGCCGAGGCGATCGTCCACTATCGAGAGATCGCCCGCGCGAGGCCCGACCGGGTCGACGCTCGCCTCCGCCTCGCGCGCCTCCTCCTCGAGAACGGAGAGGGGACGGAGGCGGCCCGCGAGCTGGAGGAACTCGCCGCCGCGGCTCCGCATCTCCCCGAGGCGCACTCCGAGCTCGGGCGCGCTCTTCTTTCCCTTCGGAAGCCGGACCTCGCGGCGCAGGCGTTCCGAAAAGCGCTCGATCTGGACCCCGGCCGCACCGCCGACCTCGTGAACCTCGGTCTCGCGTACGCCGGGCAGGGTCTCTCCCGCGAGGCGATCGCCTCCTACCGGGACGCGCTCGCGATCGACGGGCGCCTCGCTGAAGCGCACTTTCACCTGGGGAACGCGTGGGCGGAGATCGATTCGCTCGACCGCGCGCAGGAGGCGTACGAGGAGGCGATCCGTTCGAACCCCCGCTACATGGAAGCATTCATCCATCAAGGAAATGTTCTCTCCCGCCGGGGACGCTTCGAGGACGCGATTGGGAAATACCGGGCCGCGCTCGCGATCGATGGAAGAAACACGGTCGCCCGCTGCAACCTCGCGGCCGCTCTCGGAAGGCAGGGGAAGATCGAGGAGGCGATCGCGGAGCTCGAGAAGGTCCTCGCGATCGATCCGAACCAACCGACCGCGCGGGCGTGGCTCGCGGCGCTCGGGAGTTCGCCGGGCCGTTGACCGGATCCTTCGAGCGGCCCCCGAGGAGCTTCCGTATTCGTATTCCGTTACGGACGAGCGGACCGCATCCGGTGCACCCGCGCGAGCAGCGGGAGCGAGAGGAACTGGAGAACGATCGAGAAGACGACGAGAGCCGGGATCGAACGGTCGTACAAGACGCCCATCGTCGCGCTCCCGAGAAACCAGGCGACGCCGAATCCCGTGTGGAAGATTCCGTAACCGGTCGCGCGGCGCTCTCTCGGAACGAAGTCCGCGACCGCCGCGCGCACAATGCTCTCTTGCGCGCCCATCCCGATCCCCCACAGCGCCATCCCCAGGACGACGGCCCACGGCCGGAGTGAAAACGCGAAGAGAGCGAACAGCGACGCTACGGCGACGGCCAGGATCAGCGAGAGCATTCCTTTACGGTCGAACCATCTACCGAAGAAGATCGCGGCGATCGCGTCGACGCCCATGGCGAAGGCGTAGAGGAGAGGAATCCACTTGTCCTCGAGCACCGCTTTGGACTTCAAATGAAACGCGATGAGAGGGAAGTCCGCGAAAGCGGCGGCCACGAGAGCGATCGCCGCGAGATAGAGCCAGAAGAGACGCGACACGCCGCCGCCTTTCGGTTCGCTCGGCGGCTTCTCGAGCTTCGAGGGGTGCGGATACGCCGCGCGCCCGAGCACGAGGACGAGGAGCGCGAGGAGCGCGGGGACGAGCAGGATCGCGTATGCGCCCCGGTAACTCCCTCCCATCGCGAAGATGGCGGTCACGAGCAAGGGTCCCGCCATCGCTCCGATCTGGTCCATCATCTCGTGGAGGCCGAACCCGAGCCCACGCCCCATCGAATGCGTCGCGTGGGAGAGCATCGCGTCGCGCGCCGGCGCCCGCACCGCCTTCCCGAGACGTTCGATCATCATGAGAAACGCCGCGGTTTCCCAGCGCCCGGCGAGCGCGAGCGCCGGTACAGCGAGGAGATTCACGGAGTAGCCGAGGATGGTGATCGTCCAGTAGCGCTTCGTGCGATCGCTGATGTGGCCCGAGACGATCCGAAGCCCGTGTCCAATGAGCTCGCCGAGCCCCGCGACGATCCCGACGGCCGCGCCGCTCGCGCCCAGAATCGCGAGGAAGGGACCGTTGATGCTCCGCGCCGCCTCGTACGTCATGTCCGCGAAGAGGCTCACGAACCCGAGAAGAACGACGAAGCGAAGCGCGTGCGTACGATCCCCCGGCATGGAATGCTACTTCGGCCGGCCGACCGGGATGATGTAGAGCGGCTCTTCGTTGTCGGGAAGCTCGAGAAGCTCCTGCACCGCGCGGTCGTGAAAGGCGCCGACCGGAACGGAGCCGAGCCCGAGCGCCGCGGCCTGGAGATGCACGTTCTGCGCCGCGTGCCCCACCTCCATGTCCACGTATCGGATCCCCCTCTCGCCGTACCTTTCCGCGGTCCGGTCGTAGTCGGCGAGGAAGATCATGGAGATCGGCGTGACCGCGATCCACTCTTGGCCGAGCGACGCGGAGGCAAGCTCCGGGCGGATGTCTTTTTCGATGTGGAGGGAGAGGGTGTGCGACTCCGGATCGTAGCGATAGGTCCCCGTCGGGAGATCCTCGACCTCGCCGGCGACGAGAAGGACCGCGAGCGGAAAGAGCCCGCCCGCCGAGGGAGCCGTTCGATCGCCCGCCTCCCCGGTCACGCCCTGCGCCGCCCAAAGAAGCTGGGAAGCGACTCGGAGAGGAAGAGATCCTTTCTTGAACTCCCGAACCGAGCGCCGGCCTTCGAGCGCCGCCTCGAGCGAGCACTTTCCCGCGAAATCGGGCGGCGGAAGCTCGATCGCGCGCCCCCGGCCGCCGCCGCGTCTCTTCTCTTTCGCCATGATCCCCTCCTTCGCGCCGGGAAGACAACCGGCGATCCTCGGGCGCGGCCGCCCTTTCCGACCGAGCCTCGCCGCTCGGTGGGACTCAGATGTTGACGACCTTTCCGGCCTTCCACTGCGCCGCGAGAATGTCCGTCATCCCCCCGATTGTTCCAACACGAACCTTTTCCGCGAGACCGTAATGATCGAGGCATGTCTTGCAGAGGATGAGATGGACCCCCTTTGATTCCAGGGAACGGAGAACGTCGAGGACCGGAGAGCCCTCCGCCGCAAGCTTGACGCCGTCGGTGAAGAACGAGATCGCGCCGGGGAGCATCTCGTTCGCGTCGAGGAGAGAGAGATACGTTCGGATGAGCTTCGCCTGAAGCTCGGGATCCCCCCTTCCCATCCCTTCGCTTGTGATCTGGATGAGAAGGGTGGGATCGATCGCGCGACTCGGCATTCGGGGACCTCCTTACGCAAACCCGCCGGGCGAACTCCGGCCAGGTTACACGAGGGCCGATGCCGAGGGAAGCGCGGAAATCGGAACGGACGAGACGCCCGGCCTATCGGAAGAGAGCCTTGATGTTCCCCCACGATCCGGCCTCCGCGGCCGTCGGCGGCGAGGTGTAGCCCGCGATCGTCATCACGTAGAGGGAGCCGCAAGGGACCCCGGAGAAGACAGATGGGCCGACCCAAAACCAGTAGGTCCCCGGATCGAACGTCCGGGTGAGCGACGCCCAATCGGGGAAGGCGTCCGCGGTATCCCAGTCGAGGATCTGGTAGCCGCCGCAGCCGTTGTTCCCATCGATCATGAAGATCCGGACGGAGAAGCTCGCCGCGCACTCGAAGAGGATCGTGTTCGTCTCCGCGACGTGAAGCTCGTACCAATCGGTGTCGCGGTATTGAACTCCCTGACGGAGAAACGTCCCGCTCGTCCCGCACAAGGAGAAGGGCGCGCCGCCCGGGGTCCCGGAAAGCGTGGTGAAGACCGGGATCGGGTAGCCGCTGCACCCGGAGTTGTACTGATCGTCGTAGGCGTCGTAGCAATCCTCCTCCCCCTCGAAAAGCGCCCCGCCGGGGCAGACGAGAACGTCGTACAAGATCTCGTGGATCCCGAGAGCGTACTCGCCGCAATCTCCTCCGTAGCCGTCCACGACAATGTAGTAGGTGTGTCCCTGCTCGAAGACGATCGGACAGATCTCCGAGCGAAAGCCGTCGCTTCCGCACGCATCGTCGTTGCACACGTACGGGTTCCCGAAGCCGAAGCCCGAGTCGAAGTCATAGATATAAACCTTGCTGTCGTAGGCGGACGCGCACAGATCGATGCACGCGTACGTCCAATACGAAGCCGTGAACACGTAGACCGCGTCCGGCGAGACGGAGTTCGAATAAGGACACGCTTCGTCGTAGTCGTTCGCGAAGGCGCACGTGTTCCCCGAGCCCGTGAAGGGAAGCGACGGGATCGGGATCGCGTTCTCGATCGTCTCCCCTTCCGTTCGCCCTCCCGGGATCGGGACTCCGGCCACGTGGTCGTTCCCCTTGACGAAGAACGGCGAGATCGAGGGGGGTTCGGCGAATCCCTCGGCGCCGAAAAGGGCAAGCAGCAGGAACCAAGCGAAGAGACCTGTCGGCTTCACGGCGCTCCTCCTGTGATCGACGGCAAGCAATGTTCGACTGGTGTCACACGCGGATCCCAATCTTAGCACCGAACCATCCCGATCACAAGGTTCCTTTCCGGCGTGCGGGACCCGCGCTTAGAAACCGGCCGACGCTCCGCGCGCCGGCCGCCTTGTTTCCCTTGATGGCATGTTTCGCGAAGCGCTATCGTGTGACCAAAGCTCGACGACATCGTAAGAGATCATCACCTTCGACAGGCAAGTCTGAATTCCCCGGATGCTCGGCCGTAGCACGCCTGGAACCGCGCGATCGAGCGTGAGTTCGCCGGACGGCTTGCGCGGAGCGGACCGCGTGATTGCTCTTCCTAACCTTGATCCGACAGAAACTCGACGGGTGTTTCCTCGGCCGCGGCCCGGGCAAGGCGGTGCCGGCAGAGACACCCCGAGCGCGCCGGGCTCACGACACGGTGCCGGGCCGGCAAGGCCCGGCGCGCTCGGGAACTCGCCGGTTCACCCCCTCGCCCCTCGCCCCGGCGGCCCTGCAAGGAACACACTTCTGACGGATTGAGGCTTCTATGAGCCGGGCCCCCGTCAACCTCTTCTGACAGAGACGTGTCTCTCGATCTGAGTTTCTCTCCTTCCCGATCTCCTTCACCGGGCATGCGGTATCGCGTCTCTTCTTTCTCGAGCCTTGTGAGCGTCTTTCCGTTGGCTGGTTCGTTCGTAAGTCGACGGTTTCGCCATCGACCAGCTTCTATCCGTGCCGACTCCCTCGTCGAACACCCCATCCTCTATGCGCACCATGCGCGAGACGAACCTCTTGCCGAGAGCGACCCATCTAAGGGACGGTCTC
>VGIW01000102.1 GCA_016867715.1 Candidatus Eisenbacteria bacterium
GGCGTCCCCCGGCCACGAGAGGAGCACCTCGTCCCCTCCGAGCGCCTCCTCGAAAAGATCGGTCTTAAGCACGCGCGCGTTGCGGGGAAGAGGACACCAGCGCCGGAGAAGCGCGAGGTGGACGCGCCTCTTGTGTTCCGCCATCACCGGATCGAGGTGGTACGCGCGGACCATCGCGCGCGCCACCCGATCCCACGACGCCCCGCTCATCGCATCTCCCAAATGGTCGCGCGGCGGACAAAGCTCTTGCCCCTCTTCGCCCGCGCGGCTACCCTGGGAATCCGACCCGAGCCGCCGGCGGAAGAGGAACATGACAAGCGCCCCTTATCTCTCGATCGTGATCCCGACGCGCAACGCCTCGGTCAAGCTCGGCAAGCTCCTCCGATCGATCGAGGCGTCCTCGTACTCCGACCGCGAGGTCCTCGTCGTCGACGACGGATCGACGGACGACACCCCGCGCTTGCTCGATGACTTCCCGGTGCGGGTCCTCCGTGCGTCCCGAAACAGCGGGCCGGCCTTCGCGAGGAACCTGGGCGCGCGCGAGGCCCGCGGCGAGGTGATTCTCTTTCTCGATTCCGACGTGATCCTCGAACCGGATGCGCTCGCGGAGACGGCGCGCTTCTTCCGCGAGCATCCCGACCGCGCCGTGATGATCGGCGTGTACGCGCCGGAGCCTGCCAACGAGGGCCCTTGGCCCCTGTACAAGGCGCTTCAGTGCTACAGCTACTACCGCGGCTTCCCCGGCGTCAAGGAGGTGACGCTCCTCTGGTCGGCGGTCGCCGCGTTCCGCCGGGAGGTCTTTCTCCGGTCGGGCGGGTTCGACACGCGCTTTGCGAAGCCGAGCATGGAGGATCTCGAGCTCGGGCGCCGCATCGCGCGCGAGACGCCGATTCATCTGAACCGCCGCGTCGTCGCGCGGCATCACTTTCCCGCGACGCTTCGGAAGAACGCGAGGGATCACTTCGACCGGGGGCGCCTCTGGGTGCGGATCTATCTTCGCTATCGCCGGTTCGACAACTACCTTTCGACCCCGCGCCGCGCCGCCGGGCGGATCGCCGCATCGGCGAGCGTCCCGCTTCTCGCGTGCGCTCCTCTTCTCCCGGCCGCGGGATGGGCTTCGGCCGCGGCGTTCGGCGCCTACCTCGCCTGCAACTGGGATCTCTGGGCGGTGGTCCTCAGGCGCTCCCCGAGGTTCTTGCCGGCCGCGCTTCTGTTCGATTTCGCGCTCGGCCTCGTGCTCGGCGCCGCCGCGCTCGCCGCCTTGGGCGAGGCCGCGCTCGATCGGCGATCGGACAGTCGGCGCGAACGCTCGCGCGGCGTCGCGGGGAGCGCGGTCCGCGCGCGGGAATCGGAATCGACCGCGAACCTGCCGAGCCCTACGTCCCCGTCCCCCAATCCGTGAGCCGATCGCGGAGGCGCGCCGCGTAGAGCGATGCGGCGAAGCGGCCCGCCGCGCGCGGCACGAATCCTTTTCTCTTCAAGGAAAGCCCGAGAAGGGCGAGGCGCGAGGAAGAAGCTCTCTCCATCCTCTCGATGCGAGCGAGCGCGGTTCGTTCGGCGAGGTCGTTCGGGGAGAGGCCTTCCCGCTCCGCGCGCGCGAGGAGAGTCTCCACCGCCTCGCCGATCCTCGCCTCGGCGATCGCCTCGGCCCGCGCATTGGGGATCCCGCCCCAGGAGAGCGCGCCGCCGAGAACCCCGCCCGCGTTCGCGACGAAGTCGGGGAGGACGAGGACCCCGCGCGCTTCGAGGGATCGTGTCGCTTCGGGCGTCGCCGGGTTGTTCGCTCCGGGCGCCACGCAGCGCGCGGCGAGGAGATCCGAGTTCCGTCCGTTCAGCGTGTGCGTGAGCGCGCAGGGGAGGAACGCGTGGACGGGGAGCGCGAGAAACTCTTTATGTGTGATAGGACGCGCGCCGGGAAAGCGCTCGATGCGCTCGGGTCCCTCGGCCGCCGCGAACGCATCCCACGCTTCGGGATCGAACGCCGACTCGAGGCGGATCCGGCCGAAGCGGTTCGCGACGGCCGCGATTCGAACCCCCTCGCGAGTGAGCCGGCGCGCGGCCGAGAGCCCGACCGCGCCGAGCCCCTCGATCGAGACGGAGAGGTCTCTCCTCGAAATCGACAGGCGCCGCGCGGCGGCGAAAAGCGCGCCAACGAGCCCCGCCCCCGTGTGGCGGCCCGAGTCGGCCCATCGCCACGCGCTCCCCTTCCTCTGTCGGATGCCGCTCGCGGCGAGCAGATGGCGGATCATCTCCTCGTTGGTCCCCATGTCCGGACCGGGATGGAAACGCCGCGTCGCGAGAAGGGGGCGGATCGCCCGCCCGAAGCCGGCGAGAAGCGCGAGCGTTCGTCTTGGATCTCCTTCCGGGTCGCCGCGGATCCCCGCCTTCGCTCCCCCCTTCGGGAACCCGAGGAAGCCGTACTTCAGGGTCATCGTCCGCGCGAGGAGACGAAGCTCCTCCTCGTTCACAGTCGGCGTCATGCGGAGGCCGCCGCTCGATTCGCCGCGGACGGTTCGGTCGATGGCGACCCACCCCTCGAGCCTGATCGCCTCGTCCCGGACCGCGTGGATCTCTTGTCCAACCTCCATCTCGGCCCCCAATCCTCGCGATCCCATTCGGTCCCGCTCGGTTCACGATCGCACGCGGAAAAAAGGCGCGCACACGGGTTCGCCGAACAGCGGAATGGTACCGGAGAAACCGTTCGAAACACCCGGGATGTGTGAAGGGGGATCAGGCGATCGGAGCGCCGTCCGCGCCGCCCGGGCCGGGGAGGTTCTGGAGGCAGGGGAGAAGGCGGGCCATCTCCTCGCGGAGGCCGTCCGCCGCCGCCCGCGCCTCGTCGTCGCGCCCCTCGCGGGCCGCGTCCTCGACGCGCCGCGCCGCCTCGTATGCGCGCTTCGCGGCGAAGCTTCCGACGGTCCCCTTGATCGCGTGAGCCGCCCGCTCGAGGGACTTGCGATCCTGTCTCGCCAGAGCGGACTCGACTCCCGAGAGAAGGCGGGGCGCTTCCTCGAGGAAGATCTCCGCCATCTGCTTCAGAAGATCCACGTCGCCCTCGAGAAAGTCGAGAGCCTCGGAGAGATCGAAACTCTCCGGCGGAGCCGGAACAAGATCCGCGTCCTTCTTCTCGTCGTCGGATTTGGTTGACCCATGAAGAAGATCGTGGATCGCGTCGAGCAGCCTCTGGGGACGGATCGGCTTCGTGACGTAGCCGTCCATTCCCGCCTCGAGACAGCGCTCGCGGTCCCCCTTGAGAGCGCACGCGGTGAGGGCGAGGATCGGGAGATGCCCGCCGCTCTTCTTTTCTCTCTCGCGAATCGCGCGGGTCGCTTCGTAGCCGTCCATCACCGGCATCTGAATATCCATGAGGACGAGGTCGAACCTACCGTCCGCGAGGGCGTCGAGCGCCTCTCGCCCGTTCTCGCAAGTGGCGACGACGTGGCCCTCCTTCTCGAGAATTCGCCGGGCGACCTTCTGGTTCACCGGGTTGTCTTCGGTGAGAAGGATCCTGAGAGGAGAAGCCTGCGCCGACGCGCCGGCCGGCTCGCGAGCGGGCGCCGCGGCGCGGGATGGGAGCGCAGGCCGGGAGAGCCGCGCGATCGCCTCGCTGAGCTCCGAGAGGCGCACCGGCTTCGTGACGGCGGCCGGATCTCCGAGCGCGCGGCACCGCTCGAGGTCGAGGTTCTTCCCCGCGGGGGAGAGGAGAAGGATGAACGCGCCCGCGAGCGACCGGTCCTCGAGGATCCGCTCGGCGATCTCGAAGCCGTCGAGGCCGGGCATACGGGAATCGAGGAGGACGAGCGGGAAGGGGGCGCCGCCGCGGCGCGCTTCCTCCATGCGGGAGAGCGCGAGCCGCCCGTCCGGCGCCGACGACGGATGGAGCCCCCAGTACGCGAGCATTTCGCTCACGATCCGCGCGCTGGTCGCGTTGTCGTCGACGACGAGCGCGGGTTTCCCGCGGAGCCGGTCGATCCCTTCGGGGGGCGGCATCTGGACGGCGTCCGAGCGAAGACTCGCCCGGATCGTGAACTGGAAGATGCTCCCCCATCCGATGTTGCTCACGAGCGAGATCCTCCCGCCCATCAGCCGGACGAGGTCCCTCACGATCGCGAGGCCGAGCCCGGTCCCCCCGTGCTTCCGCGTGGAAGAGCCGTCCGCCTGCTCGAACGGCTGAAAGACGGTGCGGCGCTTGTCGTCCGGGATGCCGATCCCCGTATCGCGCACGGTGAACCGGAGGAGCACGCTCTCTTGCGACCGCTCCTTCACCTCGGCCCGGACGAGGATCTCTCCCTCCTCGGTGAACTTGATCGCGTTGCCGATGAGGTTCACGAGAATTTGGCGGAGCCGCCCCGGGTCGCCGACCAGCCGGTCCGGGAAGTCGGGAGGAACGTGGCAGGCGAGCTCGACCCCCTTTCGGTCCGCGCGCGGGGCGAGCAGGCGGACGGCTCCCTCGACGCAATCCCGCGGACTGAACTCGGTTGTTTCGAGAATGAGTTTTCCCGCTTCGATCTTGGATAAATCAAGAATATCGTCCAAGATGCTGAGAAGGGAATCCGCGGATTCCTTCACGGTGGTCAGGAACTCGCGCTGCTCGGGCGAGAGGTTCGTCTCCAGGGCGAGCTCGGTCATGCCGAGGATGCCGTTCATCGGCGTCCGGATCTCGTGCGACATGTTCGCGAGGAATTCCCCCTTCGCGCGGCTCGCGGCCTCGGCGGCCCGCTGCGCGGCGAGGATCTCTTCTTCCACGCGCTTCCGGTCGGTGATGTCGCGGAAATACCAGATGCGGCCGGCGTTCCGGCCGTCCTGGATGAGCGCGGCCGAGCGCCGGTCGAAGAGGCGGCCGTCCTTGAAGTGGATCATGTCCGTGCTCGGCGCCTCGGATTCGTAAAGCTCGTTCACCTTGGCGAGGAACGCGTCGGGGTCGGCGAGCTGGTCGAGCACGAACCGAAGGAGCGCCGGATCGTCCCGGCGGTCCGCCAGATCGTGCGGGATCGACCACATGTCGAGGAAGCGGGCGTTGTAATGCTCGACCCGGCCTTCCCTGTTCACCACGAGGATGCCGTCCGGCGTCGCGTCGAGCACCGCCCGAAGCGTCTCCTCGGTCATGCCGCGGGCACGGGACGCGTCTTCTCGGATCTCGTTCTCCATGCGGGTTCGTCTCCGGGGGGAATCGCCCCTCTCTTCCCTAGATCGACGAGAACGCCGATCCCCTTGATATCCAAGAGGGTTAGGTCCTGGCCGTCGGCCCGCGGGCGTGGTACAATCGAGCAAGAGAAGTGAATCCCTCGCAAAGGAGAACAAAGATGAGCCGTCGATTGGAAGGCCCGCTCGCGGGGCGTCTTCGTTGCCTCGCCCTTCTCATTCCTCTTCTCGCGCTCGCGTGCGGGGATTCGGTCGGATCGTCCGATCCGAGCGATGCCTCGTGGGAGAGCCTTCGTTCCGACCTTCCGCGGGACACGAGCCCTACCCCCGGCGGGGAGGCCCTGAGGGAGCTCGCGCGCGGGGGCGCGGAGACGGCGCTCGACCTCCTCGGGCATCTCGAGAAAGGCGAGAACGTTCTCATCTCCCCCTTCAGCATCCGGATCGCGTTCGCGATGCTCTACGGAGGGGCGCGCGGCGAGACCGCGGAGGAGATTGCGGAAGTTCTTCGCTACCCGGAAGGAGAGGGGGTCCACGACGCGTGGAATGCGCTCGACCTCGCCCTGGCGGCCCGGAACCTCCCGGCCGGGGACGAGGGTGAGGATCCGGTCGAGCTTCTCGTCGCGAACGCATTCTGGGGGCGCTTGGGGTTCCCGTTCCGCGACGAGTATCTCGATCTTCTCGCGGTCCACTACGGGAGCGGCATCGAGCGGCTCGATTTCGCGGGGGCGCCGGAGGCCGCGCGCCGTGTGATCAACGAATGGGTGGAGGGGAAGACTCGCGACCGCATTCGGGATCTTCTCCCGGCCGGCTCGATCGACCCCCTCGTCGTCGCCGTTCTCACGAACGCGCTCTACTTCAAGGCGCCTTGGGCCCGTCCGTTCGATGAAAACTTGACGACTCAAGGAGCGTTCGAGCGGCCGGAGGGTTCGGCCGTCACCGTCCCGATGATGGCGCGGACCGACACCTTCCCCTACGCGGAAGGAGACGGATGTCAGGCGCTCGAGCTGCCCTTCCGAGGGGATGAGCTCTCGATGGTCTTCCTGCTCCCCTCCGGCGGCCTCGACATCCTCGAGGAGAGCTTGACAGGTGAAGGGCTTTTCGCGATCCTGGACCGCCTCGAGCCGGCCGGGGTGGCGGCCGCGATCCCCCGCTTCACGTTCGAGTCCGATTTCGAGCTTCGCGAGATGCTGCAGACGATGGGAATGCCCCGCGTCTTCTCAGGGGACGCGGATCTCTCCGGGATGACGGAGGGGGGCGGCCTCTTCGTCGACGAGGCGTACCACAAGACCTTCATCGCGGTCGACGAGAAGGGGGCCGAGGCGGCGGCGGCGACCGCGATCGTGATTCGCGAGTCAGCGGTGCCGGCGGATCACACCTTCCGGGCCGATCGTCCGTTTCTCTTTCTCATCCGCGACCGGGGGACGGGGGAGATCCTCTTCCTCGGCCGCGTGACGGATCCATCGGCGTAGGCGAACGGAAGGGACCCGAACACGCGCTATTCCGCGCGGTGCGCTGTGACGTTGAACGTGATCGGCTTCATCTCGAGCGGGCCGATCACCTGCATGCGATACGTTCCCTCCTCGAACCGGTAGCCGCGAAGCTCCTTCTGGTCGTCGGAAGCGACATAGATCTCGTCCGTCCCGTCCCCGTCGAAGTCGGCGAGGACCGTCGCGTGCTCGAACCCCGATGTCCCCGTCGCGAGAAGCGTCTTCTCCCACTCGGCGCCGGGGGTCTTCGGCGGCGAAAGCTTCCAGATCCCGCTATTCTTCGTTGAGGCGACGAGCTCGTTCGCTCCGTCTCCGTCGACGTCGCCGTAGGTGAGGAAGCGGCAGAGGTTCCCCGGAAGACCGGCGATGTCGGTCTTCTCGATGCGGCCGTCTCCGAAACGATAGAGACGGATGCGCGTGTTGTCCCCCGACGCCTCGGCCCCCCCGATGCTCTCCCCCTCGAGCGAGGCGAAGAGGACCGGCCGCGTCTCGCCGTCCGGAACGACGCAGAGGATCTCCTTCGCGTGGCGCGTCGCGAGCGTGTCCACGATCCGGTACGCCCATTTCCCGCCGTCGCGCTTGTACATGTCGATCTCGCCCGGCTGAGGCGTGCCGTCCAGCTTGTTCGGGAGGCTCGGCGTCGTGAAGATCTCGATCACGCCGTCGCCGTCCACGTCCCCGACCTCGACCTCATGAACGAACGTGTTCTCGCGCCGCCCGATCTCCTCGGCCTTCCATCCACCGTCCGTCCAGGAGACGACGCCGATGACGCCCTGATCGTGGGTCGCCACGACGATGTCCTCGACGCCGTCGCCGGTCACGTCCGCGATCTCGAAATCGCGGAGCCGGTCCCACTTGCCGCCGAACGTCGGGTTCCACAGCGCCTCCGCTTCCCAGCCGGCGCTCGTCTTCCGCCAGATCTTGAGGAACGCCCGCGTCGCCCCGATCGTGAGAATCCCGGGCTCCCCGCTCGGAGGCGCGTACCAGGCCGCCTTGTGAAAGACGTTGCTCTCCGGGTCCTCGAGCACTTCCTCGGACCACGCGGAACCGTTTGAGGTCCAAATCGAAAGGCGCGCGGGGCCGGGCACCGGGCGGCTCTTCCCGTCCGGCGTCGTCTCGGTGACGAATTGCGCTTGGGCGAGATAAAGCGTCGAGCCCGCGGGGGTCGGACGGGCCGCGGCCGCTCGTCCCTCTGGAATCGGCGGAGGCGCGTGTTCCGTCTCGCTCTTCCCTCCGCAGCCGGAGAACCCGATCCCCGCGGCGAGGACGAGGAGCGCGGAAAGACGAAGGCCGAGCATCCGGCCCGAACGGAAGCGAAGCGTGCGGATCATCGGTCTCTCCTTGCCGAGCGTTATTCTTCCCAGGTGAAACCTGGACGCCCAAAGTGTCCGTAGTTGGTGGTCCGACGGTAGATCGGCCGCAGGAGATCGAGCTTCTCGATGATCGCCCTCGGCCGAAAGTCGAAGCGGTTCACGAACTCCTTCGCCTCTTTTTCGTTCCCGGTGCCGAACGTGTCCACCTTCGCGGAGATCGGCTTCGGCTTTCCGATCGCGTAGGAGACTTGGATCTCGACGCGCGAGGCGATCCCCGTCTTCACAATCTGCCGCGCCACGTGTCGGCAGAAGTAAGCGGCGCTCCGATCCACCTTCGAAGGATCCTTCCCGCTGAAGGCGCCGCCCCCGTGCCGTCCCATCCCGCCGTAGGTGTCGCAGATGATCTTGCGTCCGGTCACGCCGGCGTCGGCGGAGGGGCCGCCTTCGGTGAACGGACCGCCCGGGTTCACGTGGACGCAGATCGACTCTCGATACCACTTTCCGAGGACGCGGGGCAAGAGATCCCCGCGGACGTAGGCGCGCAGCGGTTCGATCGTGTCCTTCCGGTGCTGCGCGGAGACGATGACGGTGGCGACCTCCTTCGGGACGTGGTCCTCGTAGTGGACCGAGACTTGGGTCTTGCCGTCTGGCCGAAGGAAAGGGGCGCGGCCGCTCTTCCGATCGATCGCGAGCCCCTCGGAGAGCCTGTGCGCGAGATAAATGGGGAGGGGCATGAGCGCGTCCGTCTCTTTCGTGGCGAACCCGAACATGATCCCCTGATCTCCCGCGCCCTGCTCGCCGTCCGGGAGATCGACCTTGACGCCGATCTCGCGCGACTGCTCCGTGATCAGCTCGTGAATGCGCGCGCCGTCCGCGTGGAACGGCTCGCTCGGGTCGACGTAGCCGACCGCGCGCACCGCCTCGCGGATGATCGCCGGGTGATCGATCGATCCGCGCACGCGCGACGAGATCTCGCCGGCGACCACGATGTTGCCGTCCTTGACGAGGGTCTCGACCGCGACGTGGCTCTTCTTGTCCGCGGCGATGTAGGCGTCCAAGATCGAGTCGGAGATGAAATCGCACACCTTGTCGGGATGCCCTTCGGTCACCGACTCGGACGTGAAGACATACTGCATGCTCTCTTCCCCCGAAGCGTCCGCGGCAAGGGAGCGTCACTCCCGGAAGCGCGCGCCGCGGATCGTGAGTTGTGCCGGCGAGGGCGGGTCCGGCCGGCCGAGCGCCTGCCGAATGGAAGGCGCGGACGTCCAACGTGCCCGATTAGCGCCCGCGAGTAGGGGGGAGGGCTCTCGGCCCGAGATCGGTCGGGCGACGAATTGCCTCGAAACGGGTCGAGACCTCGAAGCCGCATCGTTCCCCGTCGGGCTGGCCTGGGCACCGTGCCGTCGCAACCGGTTGCCGGGCGAGACCCACAGGCCTTCTCGCCACTCTGGATGCGAGAGAGAGCATAGAAGGAAGACGCGCCCCGCGCAAGAGGGAAATCGCGCGGGCTATGCCGGAAGGATCGCCGTCTCCGTTTCTTCCGCGGAGGCGTGCGTGCGGAGAAGCCGGGCGAACTCGAGAAGGTGCCCCTCGAGCTCCTCGGTTGGGACGTTCGCGCGGCTCGCGTAGATCGCGCCGATCACGCGCCGCGTCTCCGGCGTCACCTTGGATCCCATCGAGTCCTTGACCGGGTTGCCGAGAGCGGGGCCGTTCGTGCGCGCGACACAGAGAAGCCCCCGAAGGCGGATCTCCTGCCCGGCCGGGTTGAAGACGTACGACTCCTCGTCGGTCCCGAGCCGGATCGAGAGGGAATCGCGGCCTTCGAGCGCGCGGTCGAGATCGAGAACGGAGATCGGAAGGCCCGAGCGAAGGGAGATGTAGTTTCCGATGTCGACGACGTTCGAATGAAAGGGATAGTCGCCCGCCCGCGCGCGCGCGGCGAGGTACTCGCTCGCCGGTTTGTTCCGCCCGCTCGCGTGGAAGCCTCCCGCGCGGAGGAGCTTTCGGACGGCGGACCTTCTCTCGGGGGGCGGGAAATCCTCGCCGCGCCGGATCTCGACGAGCCTCTCGATCGTCATGCGGAGCTCGGGCGGCGTTTCGCGGATCGAGACGGCCCGCGCTTCCACGATCCCGACGGCGAGGTCGGGGTTCTCGATGTCGAGCGTCACTCGCGTCCGCTGGAGCATGCCCGGACCCTCATCGCGCGAGGATCCGATCCAGGATCGCCGCGCCGGCCGGCGTGTCCGGGATGATCCCCGCCTTCACGAGGCGCTTCGTCACCTCGCGAAAGCCGGGGTTCGCCCGGAAGACCTCGCGAAAGAACGGAAGCGACTCGTCGACCTTCCCGTTCGTCGCGAGCGACACCGCGTACCAGTAGATCATCTCCGGGTTTCCCGGGGCGAGGCGCGTCGCCTCCTCGTACTCGACGCGCGCCAGCTCGAAGTCCCCTTCCTCGATCGCTCGATCGCCGCGGTTCATGTGCTCGTAGGCGCGATGAACCGCGAGAAGCCTTCGAAGCTCGCCGACCGGATCGGGATGATCCTCGACGCGAAGATCGACGGCCCGATCCGCCCAAGGCTTGTCGGACGCTTCCGCCTCGACGACGAGAAGCGCCGCCGATTGGCTTCCGCGAATGTCGCCGCCCGCGCCCTCTCCCGCCTCGAGCGCCGCGAGAAGCCTCTCCGCGAGCGTCCCCTGGGATTTCTCATACGCGGCGGCCATCGCGTCCACGACCCGATCGTTGCGCATTAGGTTCGCCTGAACCGAGTAGCCTTCTCCCGCGCGATGCCCGGCCCAATCGATGCACCTCGATCCGGTGTAGACCGCGACCCTCCCCTCCCGATCGATGAAAGCCACCTGCCTCAATTCCCTTCCCGGGTCTCCGGCGAGAAGGGAATCGAGCGCCTCGCGCGCGGAGGCCCCGCCGCGCATCCTCTCGAGACCGCGCGGCCCGTAGGCCGGCTCGGCGAACGACTGCGTGGCGACGGCGCCGACCCCCGCCTCGGCCCACGAAACGATCGAGCCCACGCTGAACCAATGCGACTGCACCGCGACGCCGATCTGTCCGGTGAGGCTGTCGCGGGCGACGATCGAATACGTGTGTGTCGGGCGAATCGGTTCCGATCCTGCGGTTCCCGCAAAGCAGGCGGCGAGTACGGGCACGAGATAGCTCCTC
>VGIW01000103.1 GCA_016867715.1 Candidatus Eisenbacteria bacterium
CGACCGGATGGGAGTTCCGAGATTGGGCCGCTGACCTCAACCGACCGAACCGCCGGATGCGGACCCGCATGTCCGGTGGTGTGGCAGGGGGAGTAGCGGGACGAACCCGCTACCCCCCTATGCCGATCGGGTGGAGGCGGCAGGGATGGGTCCCGCGACCCTGGTGCGCAGAAGGTTCTTGACGCGAGCGACGGCATCCTGCAGATTGAATATCTGAAATTCAATCTGCGTACCCGGCACGGAGGATTCCATGATCCGGCGCGCTCTCCTGCCCGTCCTTCATCGGTCCGCGAAGCAGTACCCCGTGGTGACCCTGACGGGACCCCGCCAGTCCGGAAAAACCACCTTGGCTCGGGCGGCCTTTCCACGTCACCGGTATGTCTCGCTCGAGGACCCGGATGATGGCCGCTTCGCACGCGAGGACCCGCGGGGCTTCCTGAACCAGTTCGCCGGGTCCGTGATCCTGGACGAGGTGCAGCGCGCGCCGGATCTCTTCTCCTACATCCAGACCATGGTCGATGAGAGAGAGAAGCCGGGGCGCTTCATCCTGAGTGGATCAAAGAACTTCCTGCTCCTGGAGAAAGTGAGCCAGTCGCTGGCGGGCCGGTGCGCGATTCTCCACCTCCTCCCGTTCTCGTTGTCTGAGCTGGGCGGCCGGAGAGCGTTCCCGGTGTCCCAGCTGGGGCGAACCTTGCCGCGGAAGGGGAAGGGGAAGGGACCCGTTCCCGACCTCATGGAAACGCTCTTCCGGGGATTCTACCCGAGAATCCACGACAAGGGACTGGAGCCCCGGCAGTGGCTAAGGGGTTACTATCAGACCTACGTCCAGAGGGACGTTCGCAGCATTCTGAACGTCGGCGACCTCGAGGCCTTCGAGCGCTTCATCCGCCTGTGCGCCGGCCGCAACGGGCAACTCCTCAACCTCTCCGCCCTCGGTGCCGACTGCGGGATCACGCACACCACGGCTCGCCGGTGGACATCGATCCTGGAGACGAGCTTCCTCATCCACCTCCTGCGGCCACACCATCGCAACTTCAGCAAGAGGATGATCAAGAGCCCCAAGCTCTACTTCCTCGACACGGGCCTCCTCTGCTATCTGCTCGGGATCCGCTCTCCGGATGAGCTCCACAATCACGCTTCCCGTGGTGCCATCTTCGAGAGCCTGGTGGTGTCCGAGCTGCTCAAGAACCGGCTGCACCAAGGAGAGGAGAGTGATCTCTACTTCTGGCGTGACTCGACAGGGCACGAGATCGACCTCCTGCTCGATCTCGGATCCAGTCTCACGCCGATCGAGATCAAGTCGGGGATGACGGTCGCTTCGGACTTCTTCCATGGCCTGGAGTACTGGAGAAGGCTGAGCGGTCGACCGGACACGCCCGGCGCTCTGGTCTACGCAGGGGACCGGGCCTATCGGAGAGGAGGCTTTGTTGTGCATCCGTGGGCCGCGCTCTAGCCTGGATGATCCACACGTTTCCGCCTGCGGCCGCGAACCTTTGCCGGTCCTTCATATGAACCTCATGCGCCTGTGACGTGGTCGATTTCGGTTCCCGGATCGATCGCTTTTGGGGCCGATCGACGGCCGTTCGGTCCGTGGACTTTGGCTTCGGGAGGCTCATGGGGCAGAAGATCCGGTGAAACACGCGGGGATGGGTGATTGCAGGCAGATCTCTCCTGCGAGGGCTCCTCTTCCGGGTAAGGAACCGGAGCGGTTCGGTTAAGCAGCGCGCCGCGTGTAACGGTGGTGGAGCCCGCCGACCTGGGGGATCGCGACCACGTTTCCCATCTCGGGCCGCTCGACGGGTCTCGGCACGGGGCAGTCCTTGTCGAGGCCGAGGTGAGTCCGCGATTCGGCGTAGTACCGGAAGTACTCGCGCAGGACCCGGCGGAGATGCTTTTCGTTGAAAATGATCACGTGGTCGAGGCACTCGCGGCGGATGGAGCCGATGACGCGTTCGACGTAGGGGTTCTGCCAGGGGGAATGCGGCGAGATGCGGATCTCCTCGATGCCAAGGTTGGAGACGGTTCGCTGGAACTCCAGCCCGTAGATCTTGTCCCGGTCTCGGAGCATGTACCTGGGCGCCGTATCCCACGGGAAGGCTTCGATCAGCTGGCGAGCGGTCCACAAGGACGAGGGCGAGTCGGTCACGTTGAAGTGGATGATGCGTCTCCTCCCGTGCGAGAGGATCACGAGGACGTAGAGGATGCGGAAGGTCGCGGTGGGGACCGTGAAGAAGTCGAGGGAGACCATCTCGTCGAGGTGATTGTGGAGGAATGCCTTCCATGTCTGGGAGGGAGGCTTCTTCGGTCGGACCCTGTCGTTCGACACCGTCGGCTCGGCGATGTCGATGCCGAGCATGAGCAGCTCGCCGAGGATCCGAGGCGCGCCCCATGTTGGATTCTCGATCGACATTCGGCGGATGAGATCGCGGATCTCTTTCGGTACCTGTGGCCGTCCGGGCTTCCTGCTCCTTCATCTCCAATAGATAGAGGCGGAACCCCTTCCGGTGCCAGCCGACGACCGTCCCCGGCTTCACAAGGACGAGCGAACCTCTCCATTCCGCCCACAAGAGAGAGAGAAGAACCCAGAAGCTCCGATGGATCGGCCGAAACCGTGGTCTCCTGCCAGATCGTTGAAGGATGTGAAGTTGATGGCGCATGGCGAGGTTCTCGAGGACCAGCGCCCGGCGGGACCGGAGCGCCGACGATGCCGTTCTCAGAAGTAGTGCGATCATGAATAGGAGGCTGAAGGACCCGTCCCGTAACGTCAACCAGGTCAACATGGACGTGATCACCGGCGGGCGGATTTGGGCCTCTCGCCGTCGTCGTCTCCGCAGCCCCCGGCCCAGAACAGCCCCGTGCCGATCCAAAAGACCAGGGCCGCGATCTTGAATGCTCGCACGGTCCTCTCCTTTCCAGAACGGCGCGTGTCCAGATGCGTATCGTGTTGCATCGCGCGGACGACTGGATGAGCGGGACTACTCCCCCGGCCACCACGGGAACCGTTGCCCCGCGTTCTGCCTCTCCCGATCCCACGCGATCAGCTTCTCCATCGCTCCGATGCCGACGCGGATGCAGCCGGCGATGTTCTCCTCGAAGTTGATCGTGGTGTCGGTCGGGTGCCAGGGGACGACGTCGGAGACGGTGCAGATCGCTCCGGTGCGAAGGCCGAAGAGGCCGCCGAGCGTGAAGAGGACGCCGTTCTCCATCTCGATGTGGAGGGCGCCCATCGCGGCGGCGTCGCGGAGCCGCTCGACGCGCGAGGGGAGGAGATACGCTCCGTGCGACATCGACGCGAGACGCTCTCCGTCGAGGATTTTGTTTTCGGCATAAAAGGCATCGACGGAAAAGGTCACGCCGAGATGGTAGCGGGCATGCTCGGCCTCGGCGGCGGCGACGAGGGCGAGGACCGCTTCGTGGTGCGCAAGCGCCGGATACGTTTCCCACGCGTACGCGCGCGAGGTCCCGTCTTCGCGGATCGCGCCGGTCGAGATCACGAAGTCCCCCTTCCGCACGTCCTTGCCGATCCCGCCGCTCGTGCCGATGCGAAGGAGCGTGCGCGCGCCCACGTTCGCGAGCTCCTCGATGAGCACCGCGGTCGACGGCGCGCCGACGCCGGTCGAGGCGATCGTGACCTCCGTCTTGTTCAGCGACGCGCGGTAGATGCTGTACTCGCGAACCACCCGGATCTTCTCGCCCCCCCCGAGGAGGTCCGCGATGCGGGGGACCCGCTCCGGCTCGCCGCAGAGGAAAACGTACGGCGAGACCTCGGGTTCCTTGATCCGTGTGATGAGCTGCTCGCCCAACCTTCCCTCCGTTCTCGTCCGGGACCCTCCGGCCCCGACTGCTGCCGGAACCGCCTCCGACCGGCGAGGATAGGCGGATCCCCGGCGGCCGGTCAACCGCCGAAGACGGGGCAAGCGTGATCGGCTTCTCTGAGCGGCCGTTCGCCCTGACGCGCAACCGGTGGAGACAGGGGGAGCGCGCTTGCCGCCATCGTCCGGCCGAGCACTGCGAAAGGCCTTTCCTTCGGTCTTCCGTATTGCTTTGCAGGGTAAACGATTGCACTCCGGGAGCTCTTGGGCGCCCGCACCGGTGCAGCCGGTGAGCCGGCGGGAAGCGAGTCGGAGCCGCCCCGTTTGTTGACAGAACGGGGGGAACTTTAGTAAAATCGTGCACGTACGGGGATGGAATCCGCAGGTACGGCTACCGCGGATCCACCCCTTTCCGAAAGGGGCTGGAGAGATGAGAGACAGGTTCCATGCAAGGCTCCCCATCCTCTTCCTCCTCGCTCTCCTTGTTCTCGGCTTGGCTGCGGCGGACGCTTCGGCGCAGTGGGACAGCAAGCGCGCGAAGCCGCCCACCGAAGGCACGATTCCGCAGGGCAACGGGGGTGGGGATCCGGACAACCCGGTTCCGGTCGTCGGCGACGGAGGTTCGGAAAGCTCCCGGAGCGGGGGCTTGCAGCCGTTTCTGGGCTTCCTCGGCGAGGGCGAACGGGACGACGCGCGGAGCGAGTGGCTTCGCCTCATCGGCACGATCACGGGGGTGCTCGGCTCAGTCCTCTTCCTCTGATCCCCTCCGTCTCCCCGCTTCGATCGTCCGATCAGCGGAGGGCTTGAGGAAGCGGAGCGCGCATGACCACGGAGGAGAGAAGGCGCCAAATCGAGCGCGAGGTCTCCGCGCTTGAACGTCTCGATTCCGCGAGGGACCTTCCGGAGCGCCTCGCCAAGCTCGAACGTCTCGGCGACCTCTACTTCGATCTTGATCAGCACCAGGACGCCTGCTCGAAGTACCACGACTTCCGCATGCTCGCGGCGAGCAACGGTCTTCTCTCGCCCGCCCGCGCGGCGGCCGTCCGCATCAAAGAGGCGTGGTGCCTCTACGAGCGGGGCGACCTCGCGCAGACGGAGAGACATCTGGCCGAGATCGAGAACGAGATCGGCGAGATTCCCGCTGACGATGGAAGACTGCTCGAGGCGGAGAGGAGCGTCCTCGCCGGCTATCTCGATGTGCGGCGCGGCCGCTACCGCGAGGCGCTCGAACGGTTCGAGGGCGCCTTCCGGGTCTTGCTGAAGAGCGGAGAGGACGGCGTCCTCGCGAAAGTCCAGATCGGCTTCGGCCACGTCTACTTCCGCACCGGCGAGCACGCGCGCGCGCGCGAGTATTACGAGGACGCGCTCGCGAGCGCGCGCCGCGCCTCCGACGCGCGCCGCCAGATCCAAGCCACGATCAACCTCGCGCTCGTGTGCAAGGAGCAGAGCGACAACGACCGCGCCCTCTACCTCCTGGATCAGGCGAAGGAACTCCTTCGCGCGTCGGGCAACTACTCGTATCAGGGGCACGTGCTGCTCAACCTTGCGGTCGTTCACTTCCACAAGGGGAACCTCCATCTCGCAGAGGAAGCGTACCGCGACTCGCTGCGCATCTACACGCAGGACGGCCGGCATCCGTGCGCGGCCCTTTCGATGATCGGGCTCGCGCGGATCGACATCCTGCGCGGGCGTCTCCGCGAGGCGAAGGCGCTTCTCGAATCGGCGCTCCCCTCGTGCGTCGAGCAGGGGTATCTCCGCGAGGAGGTCCTCGTCCGGCGCGATCTCGGCGATGTCGAGCGGTGTGCGGGGAACCCGGAGGAGGCCCGCCGGCTCTACCGCGAGGCGCTCGCCGCCGCCGCTCCGCTCGGCGAGGACTCGGAGCACGCCGTTCAGATCGCGCGGCGGCTCGGCATCACGGCGATTCGTCTCGGGGAGCCGCAAGAGGCCGCTTCCCTTCTTCGCCGCGCGCTCGTCCTCTCCCGAAGGATCGGCGAACGTTTCGAGGAAGCGCTCGTCTGCACCTCGCTCGGCACGCTCTACGCCCAGGAGGGACGCTGGGAGGAGTTCGAGCGGATGTACCGCCTCGGCATCGATCAACTCCGCAAGATGGGGGAGAGGGTCGAGCTCGGGAAGGCGCTCGTCCGGCATGTCCGCTACGCGATCGACCGGCCGGAAGGCGAGGAGAGCGATCTCCCGCTCGAGATCGCCGAGGCGCGAAAGATCTTCCGCGAGACCGGCGTCCCGATCTGGCTCGGAAAGGCGCGGCTCGCGGAGGCGCGGCTTCTCTCGCGCGACGGCATCTCGGGAAAATGGGAGCTCGCCCTCGAGCAAGCGGAAAGGATCTTCGCCGACGCGGGAGACGCGCGCCTGATCGATCAGGCGGACCAGCTCCGGCGCGCGCTCGAGGAGAAGGTGATCGATCATTCGCTGAGCGGGCGGAACGACCACCTCGCCGTCCAGGATCTGATTCCTTCACTTTCGGATGATTTCAGTCTCGATGATCTCTTGGAGGAGCTCGTGGCCCGGACGGAAGGCGACCGCGGGGTTCTTCTCGTGTACGAGGAGGGGGAGCAGCGCCACGTGGAGCGCGCCGCCCACGGCATGTCGACCGAGGAAGCGAAGAAGTTCGCGCGCGCGCTTCTCCCGCTCTTCCAGCGCTGCCGCCGGGGAGGGCGCCCCTTCCTTTCGACCGCAGTCCCCAAAGACCCTCGAATCCCCGGCGAGCGGATCGCGGAGGGAGGCGCCGTGCAGAGCCTCCTCGTCGTTCCGTTTCAGACGAGCGCGGAGATCTCCGGCGTCATCTGTTTGGACCGAGGGGAGCACCGCCCGCCGTACGGATCGAGGGAGCTGGACCTGGTGGTCGGCCTCGTCCGCTCGCAGAGGTTCGCGCTCTCGGTTCTCTCGACGAGACAGAAGGAGCTCGTGGAAGAGAACGTCCGGCTCCGCAAACAAGTGAGCGGCTCGACCCACTTCGATCAGATCATCACCGAGAGCCGGCGGATGGACGAGGTGCTCGACCTCGTGCGCAAGGTGGCCGGAACGAACGTCACGGTGCTCATCCGCGGCGAAACCGGAACAGGGAAGCAGCTCATCGCTCAGGCGATCCACGCGGAGAGCCCGCGCTCGGCGAAGACCTTCTTCAGCGTCAACTGCGCAACGCTCCCCGAGCAGCTCTTGGAGAGCGAGCTCTTCGGCCACGCGCACGGCTCGTTCACAGGCGCGCACGCGGACAAGCGGGGTCTTCTCGCGGAGGCGTCCGGCTCGACCGTCTTCCTCGACGAGATCGACAAGATGAACCTCCGCGTGCAGTCGAAGCTCCTGCACGTTCTCGAGGAGAAGAAGATCCGCCCGCTCGGGTCGAACGTCTTCCAAGAAGTGGACGTGCGCTTCATCTGCGCGACGAACCGGAACCTGACGCGCGAGGTGAAGGAGGGCCGCTTCCTCGAGGATCTTTACTATCGGCTGAACGTCATCAACATCGATCTCCCTCCGCTCCGCGAGCGTGTCGAGGACATCCTCCTCCTTGCCCGTTACTTCCTCCGCCTCTTCTCGGCCGAGATGGGGAAGGAGACGGTGAAGCTCGACGAGAGAGCCTCGCAAGCGCTTCTCCGGCATCCTTGGCCGGGGAACGTGCGCGAGCTTCGAAGCGAGATGAGGCGTGTCGTCGTTCTTGACGAGGAGGGCGTGGTGACCGCGAGCCGGCTTTCCCCCGCCGTCCGCGGCATGGAGACGGAGATCTCCGCGCCCATCCGGCCCTCGGCGGAAGGGTCTCTCAAGAACCGCGTCGAGCGCTACGAGAAGGATCTCCTCCGCGAGCTGCTCCGCAAGAACCACGGGAATGTCTCCCGAACCGCGCGCGAGCTCGGCATCTCCCGCTGGGGCCTCCACAAGAAGCTGGACAAGCACGGACTCCGCTAAGACGCCGCGCCGCTCCCGAAGCCGCCCCGCGAGGGCTTTTCCCGTTGCGCGGCTCGCGCCGATTCTGCTAGCTTACCGCTCAAGCGGAGATCGTGACCCCCGTTCCACGAAGCTCCGGGGAGGCGGCCGTGGCGAACGAGCGGGAAGTTCTCGATGTCGACGTGCTGTTCGTCGGGGCCGGGCCCGCGTCGCTCGCGGGGGCCATCCATCTCGCGAGGCTCGTCCGCGCGAAGAACGCGGAGAGGGAACGAGCCGGAGAACCGCCCAAGGAAATCTTCCTCGCGGTCATCGAGAAGGCGAAGGAGCCCGGCGCGCACGCGCTCTCAGGCGCCGTTCTCGACCCGCGCGCGCTCGCGGCGCTCGTCCCCGATTTCCCGGAAAAAGAGTGCCCGCTCGAGGGATCGGTCGGCGAGGACGATCTCTACTTTCTCACCGCCCGCGGCAAGATCCGCGTCCCGTTCACTCCCGCCCCTCTTCGCAACCACGGCAACCACGTGATCAGCCTCGGCGCGTTCACGAAGTGGCTCGCCGGAATCGCTGAAGAGGAAGGGGTCGAGATCTTCCCCACCTTCCCGGGCGCGGATCTTCTGTGGGATGGGGATCGCGTCGCCGGCGTGCGGACCGCCGACAAAGGGATCGACAAGGAAGGGCGCGAGAAGCCGAACTACCAGCCGGGCGCCGATTTTCGCGCGAAGGTGACCGTCCTCGGCGAGGGGACGCGGGGAAGCCTCGCGAAGAAGCTCTTCGCGAAACGCCCCGATCTCCTCGAGGGGCGGAACCCGCAGGTCTATGGGATCGGCGTGAAAGAAGTGTGGAAGGTTCCCGAGGGGCGCATCGCCCCCGGGCGCGTGATCCACACGATGGGCCATCCGCTCGCGAAGGACACCTACGGGGGCGGATGGATCTACGGGATGTCGGGCGGCTTCGTCTCGATCGGCCTCGTGGTCGGGCTCGACTATCCGGATCCTTTTCTCGATCCGCACGAGCGCTTCCAGGAATGGAAGAAGCATCCGCTTCTTCGCGGCATTCTGGAGGGGGGCTCGCTCGAAGGATACGGCGCCAAGTCGATGCCGCTCGGAGGCTACTACGCGGTGCCGAAGCTCTCCCTCGGCGGGGCTCTCCTCATCGGCGACACCGCTTCTCTTCTCAATCCTTTTCGTCTAAAAGGAATTCACCTCGCGATGGAATCGGGGATGCTCGCCGCCGAGGCGATCGCGGAGGCGATCTTCGCCGACGACTTCTCCGAGGCGCGTCTCGCTCGCTACGACTCGGCGTTCGAGGCGAGCCCGGCCCGCAGGGAGCTTTACGGAGCAAGGAATTTCCATCAGGGGTTCGAAGGGGGCCTCTGGACCGGGCTTCTCCACGCGGGCCTGCAGCTCGCGACGGGCGGGCGCGGGATCAGGGAGCGGATGCGCGCGCGCGCGGGCCACGAGCGGATGCGGACGATCGCGGGCTACTACGGGACGCCGCGGAAGGCCCCCGAACCGTCTCCGTTCGACAACGAGTACGCGTTCGACAAGCTCACCGACCTCTTCAAGTCGGGGACCGAGCATCCGGAGGACCAGCCGGCGCACCTCGTCATTCGCGAGCCGGATCTCTGCGTGAACCGCTGCGTGCGCGAGTACGGCGCTCCGTGCGAGCGCTTCTGCCCGGCGTCGGTCTACCACATGGAATGGGACGGGGAGAAGCCGAAGGGGATTCGGATCGACTTTTCGAATTGCGTGCACTGCAAGACGTGTGACATCATGGATCCGTATCAGGTCATCGATTGGACGACGCCCGAGGGGGGCGGAGGACCGCACTACGGCAGGATGTAGCCGGGACCCCCATCCCGGCGGGGAAAGGAGACGGAATGAACGGACGATGGAAAGCGGCCGCGGCGCTTCTCTTGAGCGCCGGGCTCGCCGCTCCCGCGGGGGCAATCGGCCTTGCCGCGGGAGGCTACGGCGCGTACCACATCCCGATCGTGCAAGACGACGCCGGGAGCGGAGCGCTCTACGGCGCCAAAGCGAAGGTCGGCCTCGGGTCGATCTTCGTGCTCGAGCCGTCGATCACGTGGATCGCGGTGGGAGACAAGGACCACACCGAGGAGGATCCCGATCTCGAGTTCTCGACGAAGGGGGGCTCGATCCAGACCATCGGTTTAAACCTCAACCTCGGCGGATTTCCGATCGAGCCGGGCGCGAGCCTCTATGCGACCGGCGGGATCGGGTCGTACACGCTGAAGCCGGATGTCTCGTACAAGGACGACGAGACGCGCGTCGGATACAACGGGGGCCTCGGGCTCGCGATCAAGCCGGGCGCGCTCTTCGACATCGACGTCAGCGGGCGTTTCATCGTGATTCCCCTGGACGGGGGCGGGTCCCGGAAGAGCGTCGGCATTTTCGCGGGCCTCAATTTCTACTTCGGCGCGTAGGAGGGCGGAACGATGCGGAATCGACGCGCGCTTCTTGTTTTCCCGCTCGCTGCGCTCTTCGCGGCGGGTTGCCTGGTCAGCGGACAGCTCATTCTGGTGCAGGTGTTCGGGGACGGGGAATCGTCCGCGGACAAGACGGTCCATCGCATCTCCGTGGACCTCAATGGGAACGAGGATTACGACGAGCATAAGGACAAGCTGCAATCCCTCGAGTACTTCGGGTTCTTCGTCACCGTGACGAACGAGGGCCCCGGCGAGGCGAAGGGGGCGATGTACCTCTCGCTCGTCGATCTCGGCGTTTCGCCTTCGATCGCGACGATCAAGGCCCAGGCGACGCCGATTATCGAGAACGCGAACCTCGGGGCCGGCGAGACGCGAACGATCACGTTCGAGGAGTCGCAGGACTACATCACGAACCTTGATGCGATCGAGGAGGCGGTGCTCGAGGGGGTCTTTTACCTGTACGGGATTACGGACCTCGGCACCGCGGTGGAATACGAGAACTTCATCGTGGTGGCGAGCATCAACGTGGCGCTCTGATCGAGCGCTTCGAGCGATCGTACCGAACGAGAGGGGCGGCGTATCGCGCGCCGCCCCTCGGTTGTTCCCCCCTCGCGGGCGCGGGTCCT
>VGIW01000104.1 GCA_016867715.1 Candidatus Eisenbacteria bacterium
CCGGAAGCGCGTGAAGGAGGAGAAGAACAAGCAGGGCTCCGTGCTGGCGGACCTTCCGGAAGAGGAGCACCGCGCGTTCGGAGAGCGGGTCCGCGACGCCTCGGAGCGTGCGATCGCGGCGTACCGCGCCCTTCTCGAAGAGGGGACGGCGAAGGAGCTGGCCCGGATCGTTCTCCCACTCAACATGTACACGCAGTTCTACTGGTCGGTGAACGCGCGCGCCCTGATGAACTTCCTCAGGCTTCGTTGCGACGAGCACGCGCAGCACGAGATCCGCCTCTACGCCGAGGCCGCGCGCGCGATCTTCCGCGAGAAGATGCCTTGGACCGCGGAGGTGTTCGACTCGCTCACTGGAACTCGGGAAGCGGGAGGGACTGGACGCCGCTGAGACGCGCTCGGGTTCGGGAGACGGGGGAAGAGGGGGCTTTACCTATCGCGGCGCCGCGCCCGGCTGCTCCGACGAGCGCGCGCTCGTGTCCCAGCTCTCCCCGGGCGGGAACTGGCCCGGCGAGGAAACTGGGGTCTTCGGCGCGCCCTGCGCGGTCTCGCGCGCGCCGCCGAAGATGCGCGCGATGTCGTCCGCGAGCTCGCCGGGACCGAAGAGCGAAAGCACCGCGAAGTTCAAGAGAATGAGAAGGGCGTAGAGGAAGACGGAAATCCAGCGCCCCTTCTTCCTCCACGCGCGCCGGCGCGCTGAAGACGAGACGAAGGCCGGATTCCGCGGAGTCCCTTCCTCGTGGGATCGGAAGGAAGCTCTCCCGCTCGACACGGCACCTCTCCAACAAGCGACCTTGGTCGGTCTCTTCGTACGCGCTCAGCATACACCTCCAGCGGGATCCCTCGCGAGCCTTTTCGCGTTCCATGCGATCGGACAAGCAGACGGCGGGAGCGTCCGGAAAGGAGGAAGGGCGCGCCCCCGCGAGAGGACGCGCCCGGTGGTTTTGAAAACCGAGGATCAGTGCGTTGGGCGATAGTACGGGTTCTTCCCGCCGGCGTGATCGGTCGTGTCGATGACGGCGCGGATCGACGGGATCTTCTCCTTGATCATCCGCTCGATCCCCTGCTTCAGCGTCACGTTCGCCATGCCGCATCCCTGGCAACCGCCTCCGAGGCGGACGAACACGTTGCCGTCCTTCACGTCGAGGATCTCGACGTGCCCGCCGTGCCCGGAGAGGGCCGGGTTGATCGCGCTCTCGACGAGCTCCATCACCGCGCGGCCGTTCTCCGGATCGGACCAGACGACCGGGTTCGGGTTGTTGAAGACAAACCCTCCCCCGGAAGCATCCTCGACATACCCCCGGAAGCATCCTCGACATAGTCGATCGTCGTCCCGCCGAGGAGCGGCGCGCTGAGGGGGTCGACATACGCCTTGAAGCCCCCCGCGTCGACGGACATGTCGTCGCCGGCCTCCCCTCCCGGCTCGACCCACGAGAGCTCGTGTCGATAGCCTTCGATGTGCCGGCCCGCGATTCGCACCCGAATCCCGCAGTCCGTCTTCTCCTGCGTCTTCATGATGGCGAGAATCCGCTCGCGCGCCGCATCGCTGAACGTGACCATTCGCATACTCCCTTTGTCCATGAACGATTGTTTTCCTTCGTCCCGACCCGATCGAGCGCGAGCCGAACGATTGTTTTCCTTCGTCCCGACCCGATCGAGCGCGAGCCCGCGAACGAAAGCTCCTTTCCAATAATATACCGCCCCGCCCGACCGGCGCAAGCGGCTCGCCGCGATCGGTCGCTGGCCGGGCTTTCGGGCGGAGGAGAACGTCAGGGGACCGTCGCGGCGGGGAACGAAAGCCCGCTCGCGCCCTGCGCCGGCGTGGAAAGCATCGCCGGAGGGGGCGCCATCTCTCCCCGCACCCGAAAAACCCTCCTTTGAAGGCTCTTGCACGCGCAGATGGGGACCTATCGGAAGAGCGATTCTACCGATGTCCGTACGTACTCGCCCTGCCCCGATGGCGGATCGGAGAGTTTGCTGACGCTGGACAGAGGGGCGGCTACGAGAGGAGCGATGCGGGCAGGGTCGCGGTGCCGGGCTTGGTGATCGCGGCGTGGGCGGCTCGGAGCACGTAGTTTTTCGGCTCGACGCCGGCGAGCTTCGCGGATTTGAAGAGGGAGTAGAAGAGAGCGGCGACCTCGGTGCCGCGTCGGGAGCGGGAGCCGTAGTGGTTTTTGCGTCCCACGGCAACCCCACGGAGAGCCCGCTCGACGGCGTTGTTGTCGAGCGGGATGTTCGGGTCCTTCAGGAACGCAGTGAGTCCTGTCCAGAGGCCGAGCATGTAGTCGATGGCCTGGCCGAGCCCGCTTCGGAGAAGCGGTCTCTGCGCGAGCGCCCAGTCCCGGATCCGGTGAACGATCTCCTTCGATCGGGTGTTGCGGAGCTCCGCGCGAAGGCGCCGCGCTTCCTCGTTCCCGTTTGGGCTCGGGACGATCTCCTCGACGGCGTAGAGCTCGCGGAGAAGATCGAGCATCTCCTTCGACTCGGCCGGGTAGTTCTCTTCGATCTCAACGAATTTTCTTCGGACATGCGCCCAGCAGTGGACGAGCCGGAACGAAGGACCGGCGCGTGTGAGCGCGTTGTAGGCTCCGTACGCATCCGCCATCACGATCCCGCGATAGCCGCCGAGGACTTCGGATGCGGCCGCCTTCGACCGGCTATCCAAAATCGCGTAGGCGGCGAGCTCTCCGTTCGTGAGCGCCCAGACCCACCACCTCTTCGGATGACCGCCCATCAAGCGCCACGGAGTCTCGTCCGCTCCGACGACAGCCGACTCCAGCACGGTGTGCCGGATCGCCTGAACCGTCGGCGCTAGGTGATGCGCCAAGAGGTTCGTCTGGTCCCAGAGCGTCTGCGAGTCGATCGCGAGGCCCTCGCGACGAAGGATCCTTGCCTGTCGCTCGAGAGGCAAGTGATCGAGGAACTTCGACGCCGCGAACTCCACCGGCCCCGGTCCTCCCGCGGCCGACGGGTCGGAACTCCGGTCGCCCTACGGGCTCCCTCCGTTCCGACCCGCTCCGTCCCACTCTTGTTGGTCTCCATGGACTCCTCCTCCCCAAGAACTCACCCCATCATCCCCCCAAACCCCTGTCCAAGGAAACCGGGAACCGATCCAGCCTCGCGGTCCCCCGGCATCCTCGGTTCTCTCGCCGGGCCGCCTCTCGAAATCGACGCGCTCGTCCGTCCATCGCTCGCCCTCCTCTCGAAGGCACACGATGACCGAACTCTATGCAGCTTGACTAGACGGGGTCAGGCGAGGAGTTACGAAATAGGTATCGTGTCCCCAGAATACAAGAAAACCACGTGCACATCACGAAGGGCTTTTCCCTCCTCGCGGTCAGCGAAAGAGGCCTTTGATCGTTCCCCAAGTCGGTTGTTCCGAAGCCGTCGGCTCCCCCGGCTCCACCCGAACATAAGCGCGAACTGCGTATGCAAACTGGTCACAGACGAGTTCCCCGTTACAGTAGAGAGAGCCCTCCAGATCGACCGACAGCTCAGCGGTGGCTCCCTCGACAGCAGCAGTATACGTTGCAGATCCAACATGATATGCGGGCGGGCCCGGTTCCGAAAACGTAATCGCCTCAAACGTGACACACTCGCTGTCCGCCACGATCGGCTGCCCCTCCCACGTTCCCCACAACATATAGGTCCCGCTCGTGAAGCTCAGGTACCTATCGTGGTTACAAAGGCGCACCAGCAGGTATATTATCATCCCGTCATGATCTTCGATCCAAACCTCTGCCGTCACTGAGTCGCCCGCCCCGACAACCACAGTATCTGGGCCATTTCCCAGCTGCCCGTCTAGGTCAACCTCGACTCCAAAGTCCTGGCCGCGCGCAGCCAGGGGCCAGATCAACACCAACGCCACCGCTCCCAGCCCCAACACGAACGTCCTTCTCATACCGACCACCCCCACTCGTATCGCTTGTCTTCGCGCACATGGTCTCGTCAACGAACTAAGACCACTCTCCGTATGTCATATCCACTTTCAGAACCCAGACGCACAAAATAGACTCCCGACGGTACGTCGCGGCCCTCTCCGTCTCTCCCATTCCACGTGACCGTTTGGCGACTCCCCCAGCTCGACTCCTCAGGGGTAATATCCCTTACCAGCCGTCCAGAAACGTTGTACACACGCAAGCTCGCCTTCCGTGGGTCGGCAGCATAGTAATCGATCGTTACGATTGGGTTCGCCGGGTTTGGCCTTACCGCGAGGATTCGAGAGAGCAGTGCCTGAGTATCATCCGCGCTGCCACCCGGCAACCAAGTTGCTGTAGCGCTGTCGAGTTTCACAAAATATGAGAGGTACCACTCATTCGGGGTTGTTGTGTCAACGGGCATCCAGAAGTCGCCAATGTCAATTGTATCAGGCCCCGCTCCCGTGTCAACGATCGCCTCCGTAAATCGCCAGAGATACGTCCGCAGTGTCGCTTCACCCGTGTCAACCTCAACCACTTCGCAGAACAAATCCTGGTAGAGCGCACGAACCGAATCCGGTGTACTTGGGTTGGCCCATCCAAGCGTGCGATCACCCATGTCACTATGCGCGCTCTCGCCGATTCCGGCGACAACCGGAAGAGCTGTTCCTCTGGGGAGAGACACCGTCTTGTACACGGCATATGGGGTTCCGATGAACATGCCCTCCTCCATCAGGCTTTCCCCGCTGCCATCAGTCCATACATACACGGTCCTGGGGCTGAGCGCCGTTAGCGAGTCCCGACCCGTCGTCCTGCTACGAAACCATTGCCTTGGGAATTGCGTGTATCCTATGGAGCGATCGGCTCGCACGAAGCCGTACCCGCACGAATCGTTGGGGATACTCCCTTGATTAGAACACGGCTCCGCCCCCGCCTTTATCAGTGCCTCGACTTCCTCGTGCAGGAGCTGTCGACCCGGGTAGTGCCCGATGACAGCCGACATGAGCAATGCCGCGACAGCAGAGACCTGAGGAGCCGCAAGAGATCCCCCTGACCCGCCAAGTCCCAATGCCGGTCCCTCCTTGTATGTACCGGCCGTGTCCGCTACGACCATCCCCGCCCCCTCAGGTGTGCTTGACGTGATGACGAGGCAGTCGATGTAGTTGGGATTGCCCGTCTCTCCCCTTCCAGATCTCCGAATCCACTCCCCCTGCATATTCCCTGTGTTTACCGCGAGCATTCGGTTCGGCTGAAGGGCGGCTGGCACCACAAAGTATGTATCTGCGTTGAACCCACTGGTTCCGTTCGCGGCGACAAGAGTCATGCCCGCCTTGTAGGCTCTCGTGAAGGCCTTCGCATCCGTGACACCATGCGCCATATTGGGCTGCTGTTGAAGCTGGCTCGGAAAGTATCCATTGCTCATGTTGATGACGTCGGTCCCCTCACGAATGGCTCGGTTGACCATCTCGACATACCCTTCGGTGGAGCTGCCACACCCATAGTAGTAATCGTAGAATTGTACGGCGACGCCACAGCTGTCCGGCTTGCAGGTTCGGCCCGAGCCTCCGCTGATGCCAGCAATCCCTTCATACTCCCCGGGAGCCCCCTGCTTGACATTGTGCGTGAGTGCAGCGGCGAGTCCTATGACCCACTGCCCGTGGGGGTTGGGCCCGCAGGACGGGGCCAAGGAGCTATCACAAACATCCACGTACTCGAACCTGTATCCCACGCTGTCGGGGGTCTGGCTTGAATCTCGAATCACAAGATCTCGGTGTGAGGGGCACACAGGGTGATCGTAGACTCCAAGGCGTATCTCTGGGCTCCCCGTCGTAATCGGCCAAACTGCTGGCATGTTGAGGCCGAAGCCATTCGTGGAATCGAGGTGCGGCTGACGCCCGAGAAGAAAGACTGAATCACCGGGAGATCCGTCTTCGGGAAACCCGAACATCTCGAGAGGATATACCGGTTCCGCATAGTCATAGGCATAAGCACACCGGCGGATTGCCCCGAGGATGTCGCGAGCAGACTGCGATCCGGATGTTCGGAGGTAATAGGTCCGCGTCAAGTCCGACAAGTCAAACCTTCTCCCGTACTTCGAGTAGATCACGGGATTGTCCGGGTCCACGGTCTTCGCCAGCCTCTCGATCTCCACAACGCCCGCGTTCTCAAGCGCCTCTCTCACTCCATCGTCGGCGATGTCGAGGGCCACCGGGGAGCACCGGAGAACCGAAGAAGGAAGATCGAGGTAGCCTCGGCGAAACTGGACGATTACTACATCGTCGCGGGCGTTGGATCCATCCCCGGGGAGCAGTGTCACGCCGTGTCTCCTGGTTAGGAATCCTCCGCCTCCGTCTTCTTGGCCACCACCCGGCCCATCTGCTTCATCTCCCCCCGCACCCGATCCCTGGCCCCCACCGTCCTCCCCTCCTCCTCCCATGCACACCGACGCCCCCTCGAAGCCTCCAAACGTCCCCTCCTCGAACTCCGTGTTCTGCCAGCCGCACATCGTGGAGTCCCAGGCGAAGGTTGCGCAGGCGCCTTCCTCGACCGCCACGAAGCGGAGCCGAGCCACTTCGGAAGGGAGATGCAGCGGCGCGCTGAAGGAGAAGTCGTACGGCTGGAGAAGGAGGAATCCTTGCTCATCCTTGAGGACCGAGAACCTCGTCCACTCTTCCGGCAGAACGAAGATCGCGCTCGCCGAATCCTCCACCCACGCCAGGACCCCGCTCGTGTCCCCGATGGTGATGCCGAAGCCGAACAGAGAATCCGTGCTGTCGGCGATCCACACGCGAGCGAGAACCGTGTCGCCGGACGCGACGTCGAGCGTGTCCGGTCCGTTCGTCGCGTTCGAATCGAAGTCGACTACGATATCCCATTCCGCGACCGCGGACGAAGCAAGGAGCAGGATGCATGCCACGAACACGAGGATACGGGGAGCCATTGCGTTCTCCTTTCCGCCAGGTTTGTGGCTCTCCTACCGGACAAGCACCGTCTTGAGCGTCCTTTCGTTCCCCTCGTTCCGCACCCGGACGAAGTACACGCCCGAGCCCGCGGGATTCCCTCGCTGATCCCTCCCATCCCACGAGAGCGTCTGCGCGCCCCCTTCCATGAGACCGCGAGAAAGAACCCGCACGCGTCGGCCGCTCACGTCGAACACGTCGGCCTCCACCCGGCCCGGTCTCGGGATCAAGAGGTGGATCGTGGTCGCCGAGGGGGCCGGATTCGGGCGCGCGGGAAACACCGTGAGCTGGGGCAGCGACTCCCCGCTCGCCACGCCGGTCGCGGTGACCACGAACGATACGGCGCCCATGAATATGCGATAGTCATTACCGGAAGAGGCGCTTCACCCGCCCCCACGTCATCCCTTCCGTGGCGGTCGCATCGATTCGGATGACGCCGTTGATCCCAGCCACGAAGTCGCCCGCGTCATACGCATAGTCGATCCAGTATGAGTTCCCCAAGTCCACTTCAAGATCGGCGAATGTCTCCCCTCCGATCAGGTCGTACGTCACCCTCGAAAAGAGAAAGGGAGCCGGAGTCGCACAGCCGATGACGTACCCCGTCCCCATCATGCCCGTGCATGCGCCGCCGGATACCGTCTCCGTGTAGTACTGCATGCACGGGTACGCGACGGGCCCCAGAGTCCATTCCACGAACTGCAGCCACCCGTCTTCGTTGCACAGGGTGGCGTAGACAAGAAGGAGACCCTGCCACTCTTCTCCCTGCGTATGTCCCATCACCCAGAGATCCACAAACAAGCTCTCCCCGACAGTCGCAGCCACGGTGTCGGGCCCATTCCCCGGGACCCCGTCAAGGTCCACCTCGAGCCAGTACGGCTGGGCACGCGTCGCTCCCCCCGCAATCACGACAAGCAGCCACCCCAGCAACCCTCGCCAGGCCATCCACGCACCTCCCATGATTCACCTCCTGCGCAACTCATCTGAAACCCCATTTCTCAACGCCCTCAATGAAGCACCACGATCTTCCTGACATCGGCCTTCCCTCCGCCTGCGGCACGCACGAAGTACACTCCAGAGCCAACCGGTATGCCTCCGGCGTCTCGGCCGTCCCACACAAGGAAGGGCTGCCCTGCCTGGAGAGTCTCGCGGGTGAGCGCCCTCACGACTCTTCCAGAGACGTCAACGACTTCCACGCTAACAGGCAGGGGGTGACTAAGCTGTAGGGTGATTCCAACGGTTGGATTCGCTGGGTTTGGGGTGACTCGCAGTATCCTCGGGCCGAGATCGGACCCGACAGGCGTCTCCCCATCTTCAATTGCCGTGGCGGTGGCGGAGTCAACCTCGTAGAAGATTCCGTAGTACCAGTTGTTCTCGCTCAGCGTGTCTCTGGGCATCCAGAAGCATGTGTCGACCAAGGCACCCTGTCGAAATATCCCCGTAAACTCCCACAGCGTAGTTTTCAACCTAAACCCATAAGGCCAGACACTGTCGACCTCGCAACAATAGTCTTGATACAGCGCTTCAACTGCATTCATGCGGGCCGGGTTCGCCCACCCGCTGGTATAGCAGCTCGACCCGGGCGCGCCTTCCCCAATCCCTGCCACGACAGGCATTGATTCACTTCCCAAGTGCGGATCTTCAATCGTCAAGTAGACCGTGTACGGCTTCCCCACATAACGGCCCTCAGGCATGAGTGTTTCCGCCCCATCATCGTCCCAGACGATCACCGTTTCCGCCAGTGCGCTTCCGTCGACGAAGTCTCGGCCCGTCGCACACTTTCTCTCCCAGTACCAGGGGGGTTGCGTGAAAGCTACTGACCGATCGGCCCTCGCAAAGCCATAACCGCAGTTCTCATTCGGGACATCCGAATAGTCTGTGCAGCGTTCCGCGCCAGCCTTGATCAGCGCCTCAACTTCCTCGTGAACGAGCGACCTCGCGGGATAGTGGAGTCGCACCGCCGACATGAGGAGAGCCGCGACACCGGAGACCTGCGGTGCAGCCCACGACGTCCCATAGCCGCCCGTTGGCCACATTTCTCTGATCCGCGCATAGCTTCCATTCGGCCCCAGCGCGAACATTGTGGAATCCTCCGCATCCGTGGTCACCGCCGCCAGACAGTCAAGGTTATTCCCGATAGAGGTGATCTCGTGCGATGCCCCGGTAACCCTGCCAGAACCTACAACAAGCATCCGATTGGTTTGGGCATCCGCTGGGATTTGAATGAGCCTTGGACCTGAGCTCCCTTGATTCCCCGCCGCCGCAACGAGTGTCATGCCACTCTTGTAAGCCCTGACAAGTGCCTTCGATACCGTGACTACATCCATCGTGTCAGGCATCCAGGGCCCCCCAATGGGAGTAACACCAGAGCTCATGCTCACAATGTCCACCCCGTCGCGGATTGCCATATGCAGCATGCGGACGTATGCCACGGGCATCCACTTCAATGTATCACCCGGAGCCACAACGCTGTCCTCGCAACCCAGGTGGTCATAGAAAGTCACGGTGACTCCGCACCCTGTATCAGCACATGCCCCACCCGCACCACCTGCTATACCTGCAATGCCCTCGTAGATGTCGCTAGTGGGCTTGCGGTTGTGAGTGAGTGCGGCAGCGATTCCGAGAACAACCTGTCCGTGGCCGGCCGTTGTAGCGGTATCCTTATTGCATACGTTTCTGTAGATGTATCTACTCCCAACAGGATCTCCCTGTTCATCGCGGACAGTCAAATCCGGGTGAAGAGACGAATCCACTCCGACGTCGAAGATCCCAAGATGGACCCGGGGGCTTCCTGTCGTTATGGGCCAGACAGCCCCCATGTTCAGCCCGTACCCCGAAGACTCGAGTAGGTGAGGTTGGCGGGGTTGGGTTTCGAGGTTGAGAACGAAGATCGAATCGCCCGGCAGGGTAGTCGGCGGTTCCGGGAAGTCGAACCGCTCGATCGGATAGCACGGTTCCGCGTAGTCGTAAGCGTAGGCGACGGCACTCAGCGCGTGCAGGAGATTCCTCGCCGAGGACGACCGCGATCCTCGAATAACGTAGGTTCTTGTGAGTTCCGTGAGATCAAACCTGCGTCCGCTCTTTGCATAGAGGACCGGGTTCTCCGGCCGCACGCTGGGATCGACGCGCTCAATCTCCACAACGCCGGCACGGGACAATACGTGCGCAATGCTGTCATCGGCGATGCTGGCCTCCTCAAGCATACACTTGTCTCGATTCGAAGGAATGGCAAAGTACCCCTCCCGAAACTGTACAATCGCCAGGCCATTCAAGGCATTGCTCTTCTCTCTCGGATAAAACGTAATCCCGTCCGAGAGGTATGCCGGCACTTGGGGCTCATCACCTCCCTGACTCTCGGGCGGAGCAGCTCCGCCGTCTGCTCCTTCGTCACCGCCGGAGGATCCGTCCTCGGCTTCGTCCCCGCCTCCCCGCACGCACACCGTCGTTCCCTCGAAGCCTCCAAACGTCCCCTCCTCGAACTCCGTGTTCTGCCAGCCGCACATCGTGGAGTCCCAGGCGAAGGTTGCGCAGGCGCCTTCCTCGACCGCCACGAAGCGGAGCCGAGCCACTTCGG
>VGIW01000105.1 GCA_016867715.1 Candidatus Eisenbacteria bacterium
GCTCCACCTTCTTGTACGGAACAAGCGCCGAGAGGACGAGGAAGTAGTCCTCCCGCGGGAGATCGCTCCGAAACCGCGCGACGTCGACGGGCGGATGCACGACCTCTGCCTCGCGTCCGTACGCTCTTTGAATGCGCGAGGCGATGTGCGCGGAGTTCGCGACGAAACGATCGACGCGCGAGGCGGTCCTCGCGTCCCATCGCCGGAGAGACTCCGCGACCCGCGGCATCAGGAGGCGCGTCAAGCGTCCCGTCCGCGGAGCCGCGAAGTAGTCGTCATAGAACTCCCAGACGTAGCGCATCGGCGTGTGGCAATAGCAGACATGCCGGCGGCCGCGCCCCGCCGCCGCGCCCTTCGCCACGCAGTGACTCGACGACAGAACGAAGTCGAAACCCGAGAGATCGAAACGCTCGATCGCGAACGGGAAGAGCGGGAGGTACCGCTGGTGAAACGAGCGCGCGCCCGGAAGATTCCCGATGAACGAGGTGCGAATCTTCATCGACTCGATCCTCTTCGAGACGCGCCCCGGAAGATGGAGAAGCGTGAAGAGGGTCGCTTCGGGAAGGAGCTCGCAAAAGACATCGAGACACCACTCCCCCCCGCGCATCCCCGTGAGCCAATCGTGAACGAGGGCGACGCGGCGCCCGGCGAAGGGGAGCCGTTCTCTAGCCGTGGCCGATCACCTCCTCGTAGACGCGCAGCGTTTGCTCCGCGGCGGCGCGCCACGAGAAGCGGCTCGCCCGGCGGAGGCCTTCCTGCGCGTAGCGCGCGTGAAGAGCCGGATCGCCGAGAAGCCGCGCCATCCCCTCCTCGATCGATTCCGCGCGCCCCGGGTCGACGCGGAGCCCCGCCTTCCCCACGACCTCGGAGAGGGCCGGCGTGTCCGAGACGACCACCGGGATGCCGCACGCCATCGCTTCGAGGGGCGGCAGCCCGAACCCCTCGTAGAGCGACGGGAAGACGAAGAGCCGCGTGCCTCCGTAGAGCGCGTGGAGAAATGAGTCGGACACGAAACCGGGGAAGTGAACGCATGTCTCGAGACGGCTCACGCGGACGTCGCGCGTGAGCTCGCGGGCCTTCTTCACATCGACTCCCGCGAGCACGAGGTGGCCGCCGAACCCGCTCCGCCTCAGCCTCGCGAAAGCCTCGATCAGCTTGCGGAGGTTCTTGTGCGGGAGACAGTTGCTGACGCAGAGCACGTACTCCTCCTCGAGCCCGATCGTCCGCGCCACCTCCTCGCGCGCCCGGCCGGCATCGAGCGGGACGAACCGTTCGCCCACGGCGTTGTGAACGACCACGATCTTCTCCGGATCGGCGCGAAGCACACGGACGATGTCCTCGCGCGACGCGTTCGAAACCGTGAGGACCCGCGACGCGCTTCGGATCGCCGCGTTCATCATCCCCCGCGCGTAGAGCGCCGCCGCGGGCGAGGGCGGATAGAACAAGTGAATGAGATCGTGGATCGTCACCACCGCGCGGCACGGACGCGCCACCGGGAGCACGTAGTGCGGAGAATGGAAGAGATCGATCCGGTAACGGCGCATCCGGATCGGCAGCGAGATGTGCTCGCGGAGAGAGTACTTCGGCGAGCTGTCCTCCACCGGAATGATGTTCTCCGCCCACTCCGTCTTCTCGTCCCTGTTCTGGAACACCACGTACTCCCGGTTCGGATCGATCCGCGAAAGCTCGCGCACCAGGCTTCGGATGTAGGTTCCGATCCCGAAGTCGTGGATCTTGCGGACGTCGATCCCGATCCGGCCGCGAGGGACCGACCGTTTCTGCGGCCTCGCGCTCCTTTTTTCCTCCTCGAGAATCGAGGCGATCTCTCCGAGCCGGGTCTCCCAGGTGTTCCGTCGGGCGACCTCGATCCGCTCCTCCATCCTCCCTGCCGGCTCCGGAAGGAGCGACTCCTCGATCGCTCGCGTGAACGCCTCCGCCCCGCGCGCTCTCCGGCAGTACACTCCGAACTCCGCGATCGAGGGAAGATCCACGACGACGATCGGCTTCCCCGTCGCCATGTACTCATGAAACTTCATTGGAAAAACATTGATTGTCGTCTCGTTGAGCGCGAAGGGAATCATGCAGACATCGAAACCCTTAATCCACCCGGGAAGCTCCGCGTACGGGCGCGCGCCGAAGAAGCGGACGTTCTCCAACTTTTCGAGACGCTCCACATCCTCCGTCCGGCTCCCCGTCCAAACCGGTCCGACGAGGGCGAGCGACCATTCCGGGTGCGCGCGCGCCACGTGAATGAGGAGCCCGAAGTCCACCTTGTAGTCGCTGAGAGCGCCGACGAAGCCGATGACAGGACGCGGAAGGGCGCGGAGCGGCGGAGGCACCTCGGTCTCGGGGAGCGCCGCCTTGCGGAAGTGGTCGGCGTCGGCGACGTTCGGCAAGTAGTGGGTGTTCGCGTTGTGGCGCCTCTTCCCCTCGTAGAGCGAACGGGACGTCGTGAAGACGAGATCCGCGCCCTCGAGCAGTCTCCGCTCCATCTGCTGGATCACCCGGGCCGGCACTCCCGGGTTCGCGCCGTACTCGTCCACGCAGTGATAGATCGCGAGGCTCTCGCCGAGATGCCCGACCAGATCACTCGAGGTCGGAAGAAACGTCCAGAGGATCGGGGCGCGGAAGCCGTGTTTCCGCGCGATGCGCGCGAGGCTCGTGCGAAGGATCCAGAAGTTCAGATCGCGCGCCCAGGGAACGTTGTAGAAGGGGACAATGAGCGGGGAATAGACGAGAAGGTTCTCGCCGGCCGGGCGCACGCCGCGTGCCCAATTCCGGAGCCTCCCCACGATCCGATAGAGGTCCCGCCAGCGGGCTTTCGGCCTTCGGAGCCCGAGCGACTCCACGAAGAGCACGCGGTTGTCGCGCGCGAGCCGGCTCATCAGGTGCTGGCTGTTCGTCCAAAGCTCCGCGTCCCAGTTCGCCGAGGCGATGCAGAGAATCGAGGCCCCCTTCAGGGGCGCAGCCCGGGATGACAGTCGTTCGTCCATTCCCCTACGACCGGAAGAGCCGTTCCTCGATCGCCTGACAGAGAAGGTGTCCGAGCGCGATGTGCATCTCCTGGATGAGCTGAGTGTCCTCGGAGGGAACGGCGAGAAGATGATCCGCGAGGCCGTCCTCGGCGAGGCCGCGCGCCCCGGTGAAAGCGACGTTCACCGTCCCGATCCGCCGGCCGGTTCGGAACGCGCGAAGCACGTTTCCCGAACGGCCGCTCGTCGTGATGCCGGCGAGGACGTCCCCCGGCCGCGCATACGCCTCCACCTGCCTGGCGAAAACAAGCTCGAAGCCGTGATCGTTCGCCACAGCGGTGATGAGCGACGCGTTCGTGGTGAGGGCGAGCGCGGGGATCGCGTCCCTCTTCATCGTCAAGCGGTCGATGAGCTCGGTGGCGAGGTGCTGCGCATCGGCGGCGCTCCCGCCGTTTCCGAAAAGGTAGATCTTCCCGCCGTTTCGGAGCGACTCGGCGACGCGCGAGGCGGCCGCCTCGAAGGGAGCCGCGAGCTCCTCGCGGACCCGATCGAGAACGCCGAGCCTTTCGCGCATCTTTGATTCAAACATCGAATGATTGCCTTTCTCCGATGCGCGCGAGGTGCTCCTCGAGCGCCGCTTCCCACGGCCGAAGCGGAGGGATCCCGTACTCCGCGAGCCGCACGCTCCGGAGGGTCGAACGCGCGGGACGCCGGGCCGGACGCATGCTCTCCGGCGTCGGGATCGCCCGGATCGGGATCTCCGCGCGGCCGGATAGGTCGAGGATCTTCCGAGCAAAGAGAAAGCGGCTCGCCTCGCCCGAGTTGACCACGTGGAAGATCCCTTCCGCGCGCGCGCGGACGAGATCGAGAAGCGCCCCGGCGACATCCGCTGCGTAGGTCGGCGACCCGAACTGGTCGTCGACGACCGCGAGCTCCCTCCCCTCCTTCGCCGCCTTCAGGATCGACCGGACGAAGTTCCCCGTCCCCCCTTCTCCATAGAGCCAGGCCGTCCGCGCGAGGACCGCATTCGGGACCGCCTCTCGGACTGCCCCCTCTCCCGCGAGCTTCGATTCGCCGTACGCCGAGATCGGGTTCGGCTCGTCCTTCTCCGTATACGCCTCCGCTTTCCGGCCGTCGAACACGAAATCGGTGCTGATGAAGACGAGGCGCGCGTTCCTTCGCGCCGCTTCCTCGGCCACGATCCGCGCCGCCTCCCCGTTCACTCGATGCGCGCGCTCCGGGTCCCTCTCGCAGCCGTCGACGTCCGTCCATGCGGCCGCGTGAACGACGAGATCGGGCCGGAAGCGGCCAAGGAACTCCCGAACCGCCCCGCGATCCGTTATATCCATACGATCGATGTCCGGATCTTCCACCTCTCCGAGGGATGCGAAACGAGCGCGAAGCGCGCGCCCGAGCTGACCCTCCCCGCCGGTCACGAGCGTCCGCAACGCGCCCCCCTCGACGATTCCTTCCCGGTCACGCCCGCCGGGCCGCCGCCTGGCTCCGGCCGTGAATCGCATCCGCCATCGCGCGCACCTTCTCGGCGGAGATCTCCCCCTCGAGCGCGTGCCCGACCACGACGAAATCCGCTCCCGCCTCGCGCGCCGCCGCCGCCTCCGCGGCGCTCCGAATCCCCCCCCCGACGAAGAGCGGAATGGAGACATAGCCCCGCACCGCCCGGATCGTCGCCGGCGGGACGGGGGAAGCCGCTCCGCTCCCCGCCTCGAGATAAACCGCTCGCATCCCCATGTACTCGGCGGCGAGCGCGTGCGCCATCACGATCTCCGGTCGATCCGCAGGAATCGGATGCGTTCCGGACACGAAGTGCACCGTTCTTCCGTCGCACCCGACGAGGAGATAGCCGGTCGGGATCGGCTCGAGCCCGTGCTCCTTCACGCGGGGCGCGGAGCGAACCTGTTCCTCGGCGAGGAAGAGGGGGTTGCGTCCCGAGAGGAGCGTGAGAAAGAGGATACCGTCCGCGCGGCGGCTGATCTGATGCGCGCTCCCCGGAAAGAGGATCACGGGGAGCGAGCTCCCTTCCTTCAAACCGCACACGATCGCATCTAAACGATCGCGGAGAGCGAAGCTCGACCCGACGAGGAGCGCGTCCGCGCCGTTTTCCTCGAGGAGGGCCGCCCGCGAGGGGCAGGCCGCCGGCTCGATCCTCTCCTGGTCGACGAGCGGAAGGAAGAGCGCGCCCGTCTCGCGGCGCTTCCGGAGAAGCGATTCGTACAGCGCTCCGATGGCTCTACCCTCCCTCGAGGACGGCGCGCACCCACTCCGGGATTTCGCGAAGGGCCTCCTCGAGCTTCTCGGGATCCTTGCCGCCCGCCTGCGCGAAGGTCGGTTTCCCGCCTCCGCGCCCGCCCGCGAGCCGCGCGGCTCTCCCGACGAGATCGCCCGCCGAGAGACCGCGGGAGACGAGATCGCGGCTCACCATGCCGACGAGGAACGCCTTCCCCTCGGCGCGAGTGCCGAGCACGGCAACGAGCGCCTGCTCCTCGCTCTGGAACCGGTCCACAATTCCTTGAAGGCTCGAGGGATTGCTCCCGTCGACGACCGCAGCGAGAACGCGCACGTCGCCGATCCGAACCGCCCGCGCGAGGAGATCTCCCGCGCGCCCTCCCGCCCCCTCCGTCCGCGCCCGAGCCAGCTCCTTTTCGAGGCTCTGAATGCGGCCGTGCAGAGCCTCCGCGCGCGCGACGACCTCCTCCGGCGCGGCCCGAAGCGCCTCCCCGACTCGCGCGAGCCTCTCTCGATCCTCTTGAATCCTGCGAAACGCGGCCGCCCCCGTGATCGCCTCGATCCGCCTCGTTCCCGATCCGACCGCGCTCTCCGACACGATGAGGAACGGCCCGATCTCGCCGGTCCGGCGGACGTGCGTCCCTCCGCAAAGCTCGAGGCTGTACTCCTCGACCGAGACCATACGCACGCTCTCGCCGTACTTCTCGCCGAAGAGGGCGACGGCCCCTCGCTTCGACGCCTCCTCGAACGGAACGACATCGGTGCGGACCGCCCGATCTTCCTGAACCTCCAGGTTCACGCGCGCCTCGACGCGCCCGATCTCCTCCTCCGTCATCCGCGCGAAGTGGACGAAGTCGAAGCGAAGACGGTCCGGCGCGACGAGCGACCCGGCCTGCCGCACATGGTCGCCGAGGACCTCGCGCAGCGCGCGGTGGAGAAGGTGCGTCGCGGTGTGGTTTCGCGCCGTTGCGAAGCGCCTTTCTTTCTCCACCGTCGCGCGCACCGGCGTTCCCGCGCGGATCTCCGCGGCCGCCCTCCCGAGGAGGAGAGAGCGGTCGTCGGGGGAACGAATCGCGTCCCGCACGAGAAAGAGGCGTTCTCCGCGCGCGTTCAGGATCTCGCCGGCATCCCCCGTCTGTCCTCCCGACTCGCCGTAGAAGGGGGATTTCGCGAGGATCACCATCGCTTCGTCGTTCGGGCCGATCGAGTCGACGAGACGCCCCTCCCGCACGAGGCCGGCGATCGTTGTCTCCGCTTCGAGCGTGTCGTACCCGACGAAGACGGAGGGGATCGCGGAGAGATCGGGAAGCGTCTCGCCCCCCGCGCCCGCCGACCATTGCGAACGGGTTCTCTGCTCCTCCATCGCCGCCTCGAACGCCCGGAGATCGACCGCGAAGCCCTCGGCCCTCGCCATCTCCTCGGTCAGCTCGATCGGAAACCCATAGGTATCATAGAGACGAAAAACATCGCTTCCGGGAAGAACCGTCTCCCCGTTCCTCCGGAGGCGGTCGGTGGTCTTGCGGAAAATCTCGAGCCCCTGTTCGAGCGTTCGGCGGAAGCGCTCTTCCTCCGCGCGGATCGTCGCGGCGACACGCGCGCGGCTCTCGTCGAGGGCCGGATACGCGCCGCGCATGACTTCGACCACGATCTCTCCGACCCGATCGAGGAAGAGATCGTTGATGCCGAGACGATTCGCGCGGAGAAGCGCCCGGCGGAGAATCCTCCGGAGAACGTATCCCCGCCCCTCGTTCCCCGGGAGGATCCCCTCGTGGACCGCGAAGACGAGAGCGCGCGCGTGGTCCGCGATCACCCGCACGGCGGCGAGGTTCTCGTCCTTCGCCGGATCGACGCCGCGCGCGAAGCCCCGCACCGCATCGAGGATCGGGACGAAGAGATCGGTGTCGAAGTTGCTCTCGACCCCTTGCATGATCTGCGCGAGGCGCTCGAGCCCCATCCCGGTGTCGACCCCGCGATTCGGAAGCGGCGTCCGGTTTCCTTCCTTGTCCTGGTTGTACTGCGGGAAGACGAGGTTCCAATACTCGATGTAGCGATCGCAATCGCATCCCGCCCGGCATGTCGGAAGGCCGCACCCGCGCCCGTCGCCGAGGTCGAGGTAGAGCTCCGAGCAGGGGCCGCACGGGCCGCTGTCGCCGGCCGGCCCCCAGAAGTTGTCGTCCGCTCCGAGCCGGACGATCCGCCGCGGATCGAGGCCGACCTTCTTCTCCCAGATCGCCGCCGCCTCGTCGTCCGCCTCGTAGACCGAGGCCCAGATCTTCTCCTCCGGCAGGCCGAGCACTTGGGTGGAAAACTCCCACGCCCAAAGAATCGCTTCTTCCTTGAAGTAATCGCCGAAGGAGAAGTTCCCGAGCATCTCGAAGAAGGTGTGGTGGCGCGTCGTGACGCCGACTCTCTCGAGATCCGAGCCGCGGAGGCAGGGCTGCACCGTCGCCGCGCGTCGGTACGGGATCGGTCCCGTCGCCGTGTAGTACGGCTTGAACTGCACCATCCCCGCGGTGGTGAAGAGGAGCGTCGGGTCGTCGTGCGGCGCAAGCGGCGACGCCGGGAGGATCGGGTGATTCCGTTCCCGGAAGAAGTCGAGAAAGACCTGCCGCAGCTCCTCACTCCTCGCGCGGCTCTTCCTTCCCATCCTTCTCCCTCTCCGCCGCGGGCCGGAGGAGCCCCGTCTTCTCCCGGAGCATCGTCTCGATGTTGTCGGCCACCTCGGGGTAGTCTTTCAGGAAGCGCTTGGCGTTCTCGCGCCCCTGACCGATCCGCTCCTCGCCGAACGAGATCCACGTCCCCGTCTTCTGCAGGACTTCGTGCTGGATCCCGAGATCGATGAGGTCCCCTTCCCGCGAGATCCCCTCGCCGTACATGATGTCGAACTCGGCCACGCGGAAGGGAGGCGCGATCTTGTTCTTCACGACCTTGACCTTCGTGCGGTTCCCCACGACTTCCTCGCCGCTCTTGATCGAGGCGATGCGCCGGATGTCCATGCGGACCGACGAATAGAACTTGAGCGCGTTCCCGCCGGAGGTCGTCTCCGGGTTTCCGAACATCACGCCGATCTTCATGCGGATCTGGTTCGAGAAGAGAATGCACGTGTGCGACTTCGACGTGATCCCGGCGAGCTTGCGGAGCGCCTGCGACATGAGCCGAGCCTGCAGCCCCACATGTTGATCACCCATCTCCCCTTCGATCTCCGCGCGCGGAACGAGAGCCGCGACGGAATCGATCGCGATCACGTCGATCGCCCCCGACCGGACGAGCATCTCGGTGATCTCGAGCGCCTGCTCCCCCGTGTCCGGCTGGGAGACGAGAAGGGAATCGACGTCGACGCCGAGCTTCCGGGCGTAGGCCGGATCGAGCGCGTGCTCCGCGTCGATGAACGCGGCCATCCCGCCCGCCCTCTGCGCGTTCGCGATGATGTGGAGGATCAGCGTGGTCTTGCCTGATGCTTCGGGTCCGAATACTTCAATGACTCGCCCGCGCGGCACTCCGCCTGCGCCGAGGGCGATGTCGAGCGAAAGGGATCCGGTTGGGATCACGCGGATCTCCTGGGTGACTCCGTCGACGCCGAGACGCATGATCGAGCCCTTGCCGTACTGCTTCTCGATCTGGGCGAGCGTCGATTCGAGCGCCCGGGAGGTCTCGGCCTCCGGCCCGACCTTCGTCTTCTCCTCTTTCTTCGGCTTCTCCGTCTTGCTCGGCATGAATCGTCCGTCCTTTCCGTTCCCACCCGGGACGCGAGCCCCCACCGGCGCGGGAGTATATCAGTAAAGCCCCGCCGCGTCCCCCCCCATGTGCGCCCGCGCAGGAGACCGCGGGGCTCGGTTGAGCGGAACTGCGCGCCGCCGCGTCGGTTGCCCCGTCGGCGCGGGTGGACGCAAGAGAGAAAGCGTGCTAGACTTTCGATTGCTTCCCCCTGCCGAGCCCGATCGGAAGGCAGGCCATACCCGAGCGTTCCGGGGACCCGGTCCGCGGGAGCCGGCGGTACCATTCGAGACATCCGAGAGGGGGTGGGGAGAACAAGAAAAAAACCGGCGAAATCTCACCTCTCGCTGGACTTTCCCTTGCCGATCATGTTAAGATAGGGACGCTCCCACAGCTTACGGTGCTGCGTCCCCCTCGGCGAGCGGCGCGACGGTCGGCGTTTGGAGCCGCTTAGCGAACCCCGGGGGGGCGACACGGGCGCTCCCTGCGAGAATGCCCGTGAGCCCGGTCCGGTGGTTCGGCCTTCTTCCTCCCGCGGAAAGCGGGGAGCCGAGGAGGGTCGTCAGCCTGAGATGTGTGTCCGAAAGGAGGAACGAAGAATGAGGAAGTCACTTCTGCTCGCGGCCGTGGTCGGCTGTCTCGTGGTCGCCGGGACCGCCCAGGCGACGTTGCCGTGCGCGGCGTACTCGTCGTGCGCGATCGCCCCATCGAACCCGTGCACAGGCGCGGGAGCTGCGGACCTTCGCTGGTGCCCGAAGGGCGACTACGGCGTGATCAACATTCGCGTGACCGTGCGGAACTGCCTCAACAACCCGCTTCCGAACTGCCCGGTCCGTCTCGATCTCTCGGCGATCGGCGATCCGCAGAACGAGCTGGGAACCGCGAACATGATGATCGTGGGGGCCGCGTCCCGTCTCGACACGTCGGATGCGAACGGCGCGTGCCACTACGTGGTCACCGGCGGCGGCTGCGGCCGCTTCCAGCTGACCTGGACCGCGACAGCGACCTGCGCCACGCCCGAGGTGCAGCTTTGCCAGAACGTGAACACGTACTGCGTGAAGTCCCCGGACATGAACGGGAACGGCACCGTGAACTTCCAGGACACGTTCAAGTACGCGCCTCAGGTGAACGCGGGCGTCGGCTACTGCGGCGACTTCAACTGCAACGGCTTCGTCAACTTCCAGGATACGTTCACCTATGCCGCGCACATCAGCCACGGCGGATCCTACCCGGGATTCACGATGACGGCGGGTGCTCTCGGCGACTGCCCGTAGAATTCATTCTTCGTGAACTGTTGAGGGCGGCTCTTCGGAGCCGCCCTTCCCTTTCGGCGCCGGTTGACCGGCATGTCCGGGGATGCTACCTTCCTTCGCGCGCCGCGGGTCGTCGAAACGGTCGGAGGGTTCATCATGCG
>VGIW01000106.1 GCA_016867715.1 Candidatus Eisenbacteria bacterium
CTATCCCTAGCTCTATGCTTCGCTGCTGGGCTGCTGATCTGGTACCTCATAGGGATCGCACGACGATCAAATGCAGGCCGACGCTTCTCGCTCGCCCCCCGCTTCTTTCTTGTTCTCCTTGTTAGCATCAGCGCTCTCCACGGGGTCTACCGAGCGTTCGTGTGGGAGCCCCGGGCTTATGCATCAGGGGCCCACGAAGTTGTCCAACGCCTAGAGAACCATTCGTTTCAGCACGCCGCCATCGTCAGCCGATGGATCGAAGCACCGCTTCTCTTCTATCTGGGCGCACCCGCTGAATCGTGGCAACGGGACCACCTCTCGCTGGTCGTGCCTGAAAGTCTCCGGGAGTATCTGGAAGGTTCACCTAAGCCGGCGCCCACCCACGTCATCATCGATCGTTCCGACTTCAAGGAAGTCGATCACTGGGGGAGGGAGTTTCATGGGGAAGCGCTCTCCGCCGCCCGAGCAATCGTCGATAGATACGGCCAATTGGTCTTGCAGACGCCGAGATATGAGGTTTGGTCTCTCACCGCGCGGTGAGCGAGCTGGACCGATCAAGCGAGGAGAACCGGCCGTGGATCGTTACGTGTGCGAGCCGTTGGGCGAAAGCAGCTACGGCGACTGGGGTGAATTCGTCAGACATTCGCCGCAGGGGACGGTCTTCAATACGACCGTTTGGTACCGTGTTCTCCATGAGGTGCTCGGGAAGGCCTGGGTTCTCTATGGATGCCACAAGAACGGCGCGCTTTGTGGAGGATGCATCCTCGTACGATCGCGGAAGGGCGGCATCGACCTTCTTCTTCCTCCTCTTTTCACCCCGTACCAGGGTCTCGTCCTTCGACCGAGAATCAGCCCGCGAACGTCGGCGGAGGTGGAAGATACCTTGCGCATCGTGACCCACATCGAAAGCGAAATACGAAGAAGAAGCGCAATGGCGGTGCTCATACACCACCCTACGATGATTGAACTCCGACCGTTCGTTTGGAGTCGCTGGGACACAATTCCACGCTACACTTTCAGGCTCCATTTGGATCCGTCCCCGGAGGCGTTCGCGTGTTTGCGATATGACGTTCGAAGTCGAATTCGCCGCGCCCAGGATGCAGGGCTTTCCGTCCGGACGGTGGACGACATTTCAGACCACGCCCCTCTCTACGCGGCGAGCTACGATCGCCACGGTCAAAGGCCCCCAGTTCCCGCTCATGTACTCACGCAGTGGTTCCGGCGGTTGCATGACGAGGGGATTGCGAGAGCCTTCGCGGCGTTCGACTCACTGGGAAGAACGCACGCCTTCCGCATCATCATCAAGGACGGTCCTGTCGCCTACGACTGGGTGGCAGGCGCCGACACGAGTCTCATCAAACAGGGAGCCCCGTCGCTGCTCGTGTGGAGGATCACCGAGGAGCTGAGCCGGGACTGTGAGTTTCTCGACTTCATGGGGGCGAACACGCCCTCTATCGCCGCTTTCAAGGCTGGTTTCGGAGCGCCTCTGACGATGTATTGGGAGACTCGAATGTTCCGCTTCTCGTTCCTCCGCGCACTCCTCTCCCTGAAGAAATGGGTCTCTCGCAGGCGCCGCTAGGGGAAGGAGTCCGACCGATCGCGTCATGGAAAAGAGGCGCGAGCAGCGTCTCTAGGAAGCTCCCTGTTCCGGCAGATCCCCGGCACGTGGCGGAGAACTTCAGGACCGGTCCGGAGTCCATCACCGACTTCTTCGCGGTGGCAGTTGGCATGTGCGCGAGGTAATCTCGTTGTGGTTCAGGCGGTGTCTCATGTGAAGGACCGTTGGGAACTCGTTCCCACGCCGCAGAGAGATCCCCGACTCCTCTCCGGCATGCCTCCGAGCGGATCGGAGTGAAGAGGAACTGGAAGAGACGATGGCGGATCTGCGAACCCTCGGCTGGAACGAGCGGCTCGCCCGGGAGCTGGCGGCGCGGGGGAGCGCGGAGAGCGCGGTTCCGGCGCGCGTCGCCGCTCCCCACCGGCGGACGTACACTCTCTTCTCCGAGCGGGGAGAGATCGAGGGGGTTCTCTCCGGGAAGCTCCGAAACGCGATCGGCTCGGCGGCCGAGCGCCCCGCGGTCGGCGACTGGGTTCTGGCGAAGCCGCTCCCGAACGAGCCTCGAGCGGTGATTCACGAAGTCCTTCCGCGCGCGAGCGTCTTCTCCCGCAAGAGCGCCGGGGAGAAGACGGAAGAACAGGTGATCGCGGCCAACATCGACACGGTCTTCCTCGTGAGCGGTCTCGACGGCGACTTCAATCTCGCGCGGATCCAGCGCTCTCTCTTCCTCGCTCGGGAGAGCGGAGCGAGGCCGGTCGTCGTTCTGAACAAGACGGATCTCGTCGGCGACCCGGAGCCGTTGGCGGAGGAGGTCGAAGCGATCGCGGGGGACGCGCCGGTCGTACGGACGAGCGCGGAGCGACGGGAAGGACTGGACCTCCTCCTCGCGCATCTCGGCGAGGGGAAGACCGGCGCGCTCATTGGATCCTCCGGGGTCGGGAAGTCGACGATCATCAACCGGCTCGTCGGAAGGGAGATCCTCGACGTCCGTCCGGTGCGGAGAGAGAGAAGCCGCGGCCGTCACACCACGACCCGAAGGGAGCTGATCGTTCTCGGAAAGGAAGGCCTTCTCATCGACACCCCCGGTCTTCGGGAGATCCAACTCTGGGCCGGAGTGGAGACGCTCGAGGATGCGTTCGAGGAGATCGCCCGGCTCGCGAGGAGTTGTCGGTTCCGCGACTGCGGGCATCGGATCGAGCCGGGCTGCGCCGTCTTGGCCGCCTTGGAGGAGGGGACGCTCGACGAGAGACGGTACGAGGCCTACATGAAGATGCGGAAGGAGCTCGATCATCTCCGCGTCAAGCGCGAGTCTCTCGCGCATCTCGCCGGCAAGAAGCGCTGGAAGGGGATCGCGAAGATGAGAAAGGAGATCAAGAAGCGGAAGGGATGACCGCCTTTCCCGCGATCGGGGCCGGACCCCGCTTGGATCCGGCCCCGGCCTTATTCTTCATGAATCAATCTTAGAGGCCCGTCTCCGACGCGGGCGAACCCGGCGCGGCCGGCGTTTCCGTGATCGCCTCGCCCTTCGGCCGCCTCCCGAAGCGGGTCGCGAGAACCGACCCGAAACCGACGAGAAGCGCGAGGCCGAGGATCACCTTTCCGGCGATCGCGAAGGTCCACCCGAGGAATCGGATCGGCCCCCCGAACGAGAGGAGAAGCCCGCCGACGAACGCCGTGACGCCGAGGATCAGGAACCCGACGAACGCCTGGATGCGCGGCGTCGCGAGATCCGGGAAGAACCGGCGCCCCAGAGTCCGGCCGACCACGAAGGAAGTCGCGACGAACCCCCACAGCATCGCGACGCCGACGACCACCCCAAGCACAGGGAGAAGAAGGATCCCGATGCAGGAGAGCACGAGGACGAGGATCGTGATCGGCAGGAGGATCAGGCCGAGAAGCCCGATGAGCCCCGATCGGAACGAGTCCCCCTCCGCGCGGGCCGCGATCCGCCCCGTCCGCTCGCCGAAGAGATCGACGAAGATGAGGATCGCGAGGAAGCCGAAGGCCATGCGTGCGATCGCGTCGATCAGCCTCTTCCCCGCGCTCGTCCACGGGCTCACCTCCCGTTTGTACCAGCTCCACGGGAGAAGCTGCTCGATGCCGGTCCCGATCGAGACCTCCTGACCCCCGACGAACGCCCCCTCGTCCTTGATGAGCCGGCCGCCGACCGCGACCGCTTCGCCGCCCACGAACGCGTCCGGATAGAGATGCAGGATCCCTCCGACCACCACCGCATCCCCGCCCACCTTGCCGTGCACGTCGAGGTTCCCGCCGATCACGACCGCGTCCCCCGAAACCATCGTGCTCGCGTCGATCGTGTGGCTCTGCCCGACCCGCACGAGATCGCCGCTCTCGGAATGGATCACGAACGCGCCGCCGGCCGTCTCGGCCTCCGCTTCCGCGTCCGTGTCGACCTCGATCTCCACCTCGACGGCGCGCTCTTTCGCGGGGGTCGTGTCGGCTTGGGCATCACTCCCCTCTTCTGTTGTGGTTCCGCCGGTCCCCGTCGTTTCCGCCGAGGCGACAGCGGCGGCGGCCCCTTCCACACCGCCGAAATCGAAACGGCCGCCGCCGGGGCCGAGAAGAAGAGCGCCGCAGGCAAGCACGAAGAACAGCCGGCCGAGGCTAGACAACGAGCGCATGGAGATCTCCTCCTTTGTTTCGTGAAAGAAGAGCGCGCGTTCCCCACCCCAGGGCGAGGAAGACGAAGAACCCGGTGCAAGCGACAAAGAGCGCGCGAACCTCGGGCGTTTCTCCGACGAGGAGGGCGGCGCGCCCGAGAGCATCCGCCACGCTCGCCGCCTCCACGAGCTCGCGAACCGCGCGAAGAAGCCCGATGAAGAACCCGGACACCCCATCGGCGACGAGCCGGCGAAGCGACGGATCGCTTCCGAGCGCCCACCGGATCGTCTTGTCACCGATGAGACCGACGAGGGAGAGAACGCCGTAGAAGAACGCCGAGCTCGCGAAGAGGACGATCGGCGCGAAGGCGCGCGCCCACGCGGGGACGCGGAAGCCGGCCGGGGTTCTCCGCGGAAAGAGGCGCGCCACGACGCCTTGCTCGATCGCGGGCGGCGGCTCGAAAACCTCGAGGCGATCGAGAAGCCGGAGCGTCGCTCCGAGGCGATCGAGCCTCGCGGCGCACGACTCGCAGGCCGCGAGGTGATCGAGAAGCGCCCCATCGATCGCTTCACTTTCGATGTGGGCCTGCATCTCCTTGTCGCGCAGGTGCCGGATCGTCATGGCCCCTCCCTTTCCTCTGCATTCCCTACGGCATCTCGCCCGGATGGGTTTCCGCGGACGATCGGGGAGAGGCGATCCGAACCGCTCCCCGCTCGCTCTCGACGAGGAACTCCGCCGCTCCGGTCCCCGCGATCCCGAGAAAACCGGAGTCAGTAACCCATTGCAATACAACAGGATAAGAGCATTCCACCCGCTTGCTCCCCGCTCGAGCCTCCACGCGCGCGCTCCACTCTCCCTCGGGAAACACGCGGATCGGGCCGCTCTCCGTGCGGATCGCGCATCTCGAGATCCCGCCCGGCTCGTCCCGCACGGTCACGCATCCCGAGCGCGTTCGAACGGAGACCTCCCCTTTTCGACGACCCAGCTCGACCGCTCCGCTCGAGGTCGTCACCGTGAGGCTCCCCGAGCCGCGCGAGACGAGCACGTTCCCCGAGATGCTGTGGACCGCAGCGGGTCCGGTGCTTCCCGCGAGATAGATCTCGCTCCCCGCGCCGTCGATCCGCGCCGGACCGTTCATGCGCCGGACCTCGATCTCCCCGCGCATAGACCGGATCTCGATCGTTCCCCGGATGTCCTCCGCGGCGATCGCCCCGCCTTCGGTGGAGACACGGACCTCCCCCGCGATCTCATCGAGCCGCACGGATCCGCCGGCGGTCGCAACCTCTACCCGACCGTCGATCCCGCTCACGCCGACGTCCGCGCCGGCAGCCCGAATCTCCACATCGGACCGTTCCGGGAGCGCGATCGCAAGGGTGACGGCAACCTCGGGACGTCCTCGCGGGCGGAAGAGATCGAGGAGGCGCGGCCTGACCCGTTCCACAAGCGCTTCCGGCGCGGAGACCTCGACTCGGATCAGAGAGTCTCCTTCCTCTCGCCAATCGATGGTTGTTGCCTCAAGGATCGCGCGCGCCTCCGATCCCGAGGTGCCGAAGACCTCCTCGATCGCGCGCAGGCGGATCCGTTCGCTCTCGGGATCCCCAACCACGCGGACCGAACCGTTGGCGCATCGCACGACGAGCTTTCCGCCCGCGGGGAAGGGGCGGCCCTCCGCGCTGTAGTCGAGAACGTGCGCGCCCCTCCCGGGAGCGGAGAACGCCTCGGCTGACGCGAGGAGGAGGAGCGCCGCCGCGAGCGATCTTCTCATCGTCCCTCTCTCTCAAGCTTCCGGCCGAGAAGCTCCGCGATTGCCGCGCGCGCGCGGAAGAGCCGGACCTTCACCGTGCCGAGGGGGATGCCGAGCACGTCCGCGATCTCCTCATAGCGAAGCCCCTGCACGTGCCGGAGGACGATCGCGCTCCGGAGCGTCGGCCCGAGCTTCGCGATCGCCTCCTCCACGAGCTCCCTCTCTTCCTTCCCGAGAAGCGTCTCGAGGGGATCCGCAGCGCTCGGATCGGGGAGCTCCCACTCGATCTCCCCCTCGTCCTGCCGAAGAGGCTCGCCGAGCGACACGGTGGCGATCCGGCGGCGCCTCAACCAATCGATGCAGAGGTTGTGCGTGATGCGGAGAAGCCAGTTTCGAAACGGGCGCTCCGGGTCGTACTGCTCAAGCGACCGGTAGATCCGAAGGAACACCTCCTGGGCGGCGTCTTCCGCGTCCTCTCGGTTGCGGAGGATCCGGAAGGCGAGGTTGAAGACATCCCTCTGGTGCCGGCGGAGAAGAGAGCGGAACGCGCCCTCTTCGCCGGCGCGAGCCCGCGCGACGAGCCTTCGTTCCTCCGGCGAGGACCCCATGGACCCTCCGTGATCGCTCGGAGTCCCGTCCGGTGCGCGCGCGGCCGCCCGCGGACCCCAGGGCTCTCTCCGGCGCCCAATGTAGAGAGGCGCCTCCCGGCCGTCAAGAAGAGCCCCGCGCCGCGTTCCGGGTTTTCTCTTGACCCGCCCGGTTCCCGGTCGTACGGTACTCGCCGCGGGGGTGTGTGCTTTTCTACCGAAAACCACGCGATTCGGCCGGCGCCGGCCCGAGGAACGGAGTGCTTCGATGACGCTCATCGCGGATCTTCACGCGCGCGAGGTTCTCGATTCGCGCGGAAACCCGACGCTGGAGGTCGAGTGCGTCCTCGAGGACGGTGGGTTCGGACGGGTCCTCGTTCCGTCCGGGGCATCGACCGGCGAGCATGAAGCGGTCGAGCTTCGCGACGGGGAGAAGGATCGCTATCTCGGGAAGGGAGTCCTCCGCGCGGTCCGCAACGTGAACGAGGAGATCGGGCCCGAGCTTCTCGATTGCGACGCTCTCGATCAGATCCTCGTCGATCGGATCCTCATCGAGCTCGACGGCACCGCGAACAAGGGGCGCCTCGGCGCGAACGCGGTTCTCGGCGCGTCGCTTGCCGTCGCGCGCGCGGCGGCCGACTCGCTCGGGCTTCCCCTCTACCGCTATCTCGGGGGGGCCGGCGCGCGCCTTCTCCCGACGCCGATGATGAACGTGCTAAACGGCGGGAAACACGCGGACAACAACCTGGACATTCAGGAGTTCATGATCGTTCCCGCGGGCGCCCCCTCGTTCCGCGAGGCGCTTCGGATGGGCGCCGAGATCTTTCACACATTAAAGAACATCCTCCACGAGAAGAAGCTCTCCACTGCCGTGGGGGACGAGGGCGGGTTTGCGCCGAACCTCCGGTCGAACGAGGAGGCGCTCGCGCTCCTCGTCGAGGCGGTTGAGAAGGCGGGGTACCTTCCCGGCGCCGACGTCTTCTTCGCGCTCGACCCGGCGGCGAGCGAGTTCTACAAGGACGGCAAGTACCGCCTCGCCGCGGAGAAGAACCCGGTGCGGGACCCCGCGGCGATGGTCGACTACTGGGCAGGCCTCGTCGACCGCTACCCGATCGTCTCGATCGAGGACGGATTCGCCGAGGACGACTGGGACGGGTGGAAGCGGATGACCGAACGCCTCGGCGGAAAGATCCAGATCGTCGGCGACGACCTCTTCGTCACGAACGTCGACCGCCTGCGGAGAGGAATCGAGGAGGGCTCGGCGAACTCGATTCTCATCAAGCTGAACCAGATCGGAACGCTCACCGAAACGCTCGAGGCGATCGATCTGGCGGTCCGAAACGGCTTCACGTGCGTCATCTCGCATCGTTCGGGAGAGACGGAAGATTCGACCATTGCCGATCTCGCCGTTGCGACCGGCGTCGGCCAGATCAAGACCGGTTCGCTCTGCCGAACCGATCGAGTCGCCAAGTACAACCAGCTCCTCCGCATCGAGGAGGAGCTCGGAGACGCGGCCCGCTACGCGGGCCCCGGCGCGTTCCGGCGTCCGGGGAAGTAGGAGGATCCCGTGACCGATTGGCGAGCCCCCGACCGTCTTCGTTTCCTTCGCGTGGATCATCGGGCCGTTTTCGCGCGCAAGCAGTTTGTGCGCCTCGTTCTCGTTCTCGCGGCCGTCTGGGTCGTGCACGTCTTCCTGATCAGCGACCACAGCGTTTTCCGGCACACGCTCCTCGAAGAGGAGAACCAGAAGCTGCGAGCGGAGATCGCTCGAACCGAATCGGTCGTCGACTCGCTCGACTTGATCGCAGAGGAGCTCGAGCACGACCGGGAGAGGATCGAACGGGTCGCCCGGGAGCGCTATCATCTCTCCGCGTCGGGAGAGAAGTCATACATCTTCGTATCGGTGGAGAAGTCCGACCGGCCGCGGCTTCTCGAGGAGGCGCTCGCTCGAAGGCGCGCGGAACGCGAGGAGCAGGAAGAAGCGGAAAGGAAGGGAGAAAGGCATTGACAGCGGGGCTCTCCGGCCTTAACTTGAGGTTCTGAATGCACCGCGGGGTGGAGCAGTCTGGTAGCTCGTTGGGCTCATAACCCAAAGGTCGGAGGTTCGAATCCTTCCCCCGCCAGTCCCGATCGCGAAACGGGCTCCGGAAATCTCCGGAGCCCGATCTTGTCCGGAGCGCGGGGTTCGGACGTCCTGCCCGCGCGCAAAAGGGAAGCCGCCCCCGGAGACCGGAGGCGGCGTTCCCGTTCGCTGCGAGCAGAGGTCCTACCGGAAGAGAGTTTTCACGCTCCCCCAGGTGCTCTCCTCGGTCCCCGTCGGTCCGCCGAGATCCTCGAAGTCGATGTCCGACCGACTGACCTGCCCCTTCTTGTTGTACCGCTTCCTGAGTCAGTCCTTTGAGGTCCGTTCCTTTCCCGATCCTGTCCGTTCCGGGGTCCCAGGCTTCCGGTGCCGGAGGTCGATAACCCAAGGAGCTGTGAGACCGTACCGTGTTGTAATGCCTCCGCCAGCGCTCGATGAAGATCTGGGCTTCCGGTACCGTGTAGAAGATCTCCCCGTTCAAGAGCTCGTCTCGGAACTTTCCGTTGAAGGACTCGATGTAGCCGTTCTCCCAAGGACTTCCCGGCTCGATGAACAGCGTGTTCACTTGGAGCTCCGAGAGCCACGTCTGAACCCGCTTCGCCGTGAACTCCCCCCCGTTGTCCGATCGGATGTACGCTGGCGTCCCCCGCAGGACGAAGAGCTCCGCTAACCGCTCGAGCACGTCCTCCGAGGAGAGCCTCCGGCCTGCGTCAATCGCCAGGCACTCCCGCGTGTACTCGTCCACGATCGTCAGCATCCGGAGCTTCCGGCCGTCGTGCGTCCGGTCCTCCACGAAGTCGTACGCCCACACGTGATTCGCATGCTCCGGCCGCCGTCGCACGCACGAGCCATCGCGCAGCCAGAGGCGGCCCCGCTTCGGCTGCCGCGGCGGCACCTTCAGCCCCTCCCGACGCCAGATCCGCTCCACCCGCTTGTAATTCACCCCCCACCCCTCGTTCCGGAGAAGTCCCGTCACTCGGCGATACCCGTACCGACCATACTCCCTCGCCAGAGCCACCACACGCTCCCGAAGTCGCTCCGCGTACGCCGACTCCCGCGGCCGGTACCGCTCCGTCGATCGCGGCTGACCTAAAACCCCGCACACCCGACGCACCGACAGCTCGGGAAGGGCGCCGAGTACATACGTCACCGCCTCCCGCCGACGCGCCGGGCTCACGAGTTTCCCCGGGCTGCCTCCCGCAGAATCGCCATGTCGAGCGCCTGATCCGCCACCAGCTTCTTCAACCGCGCATTCTCCTGCTCCAGCTGCTTCACCCGACGCGCTTGATCGACCCGAAGCCCCCGTACTCCTTCCGCCAGCGATCATACGTCTGCTCCGTCACTCCCAGCTGCCAGCAAAGCTCCGCCACCACTGTCCCCTTCGCTGACAGCACCTCCGCCTCCCGCGGCTTGTCGATGATCTGCTCCATCGTGAACCGCTTCCGCGACATCCATACCCCCCTCTCGAAAGCCGCCCGGCTTATCACGAGCTCGGGCTCACACTGGGTCGGATTCCGGGGGGCAGGTCGTTCTCGCGATCGGCTTCGATCCGAACCGCCCTTTCGGGAAGGAAGGGACAAGGCTCGTCGTCACGGCCGAGGCTCCGAGCAAGACCGTAGATGCCTCGTGGGGGAACTTGAAGAAGCTGTTTCGG
>VGIW01000107.1 GCA_016867715.1 Candidatus Eisenbacteria bacterium
CACTCTCGCGCGTTCGCTGGACGGGATCTACTTCGACCTCGAACAAGAATCCGAGCGCCTCAGGCTCGACCTCGAGTGGGATCGCCTCGCGGCCGGGAAGGACCTCGTGATCTTGGACGAGGCTCAAGGGTGCCCGGACACCTTCGCTCGTCTGCGCGGGACCATCGACCGAGATCGCAAGCGGAAGGGTCGCTTCCTGCTTCTCGGATCCGTTTCCCCCTCGCTGATGATCCGCGTCTCCGAGTCGCTGGCGGGCCGCTTGTCGCTTGTCGATCTGACCCCGCTCCTCTTCAACGAGCTCCGAACAAAGGCACCGCGCGAGCGCCTCTGGTTGTGCGGGGGCTACCCCGATGGCGGGGTGCTGAGGGCCGGACCGTATCCGCGTTGGCAACTGGATTACCTGGCTCTTCTGACGCAGCGCGATCTCCCGACCTGGGGTTTGCCCGCGAGGCCGCGGACGACCGATCGGCTGCTCCGCATGCTGGCCGCGCTTCACGGGCAGGTGTGGAATGCCACGCAAGTGGGCCAGAGCCTCGGGCTCTCGTACCACACCGTCAACAGCTACCTGGACTATCTGGAGGGGGCTTTCCTGATCCGCAGGCTACCTTCCTACCAGGCGAACATCCGCAAGCGTCTCATCAAGAGCCCCAAGATCTATTGGCGTGATAGCGGGCTCCTGCATGCTCTCTTGAATGTCTCGAACGAACGGCGCCTGCTCAGCCAACCATGGGTCGGCGCGAGCTGGGAAGGCTTCGTGATCGAGCAGGCGCTGGGTGAGCTCTCCGCGCGTGGACGAAGTTTCACGGCTCACTACTTTAGGACCGGTGACCAACACGAAATGGACCTCGTGTTGGATTTCGGGAAGGAGTGTTGGGCTGTCGAGGTGAAGCTCACATCCTCCCCCTCACCGGAGGATATGGCGCGGCTGGACAAAGCCGCTGACCTTATCAAGGCGTCGCGGCGCTTCCTGGTTTCGCAGACCGGCCGTTCGAGCGGAGACGACCGCCGCATCTCCTGCAACCTGTCGACGTTCCTGAAACACCTGAGAGATGACGGGTCGTGAGAGGGACGCGGGATCCTGGGAGTGCTGCCTGAACCATGGTCGTGCTCGGCACACGGTTCCCCGACTCCCTCCTTGACCCTCCCCGTCGATCGGCTAGAATGGGATTCGTCTTCCGGAGGGATGGCCGAGCGGTTGAAGGCGGCGGTCTTGAAAACCGCTAACCCGTTTAGGGTTCGTGGGTTCGAATCCCACTCCCTCCGCCGGCGAGGGCGCGGGGGGATGGGAAGTAGGGCGAGGGGATTCGCGCGGAATGCCGCCCCGAGCCTCCCCACCGGAAAATGAAACATCAGGCGGAGTGGTGCGTGAGATGGCTGAAACGAACCGCCTGCTAAGCGGTTGAAGGGTCAAAAGCCCTTCCGAGGGTTCGAATCCCTCCCACTCCGCCAGCTTTGCGTTTCGGATCGAGGGGCGGGACGCGGTTCGCGTGGCGAAGGCTCCCCGCGAGTCGTGAGTCCGAGAGGGAGGCCGTCGAAAGTCCTTCGGCCGATCGGGGAGCCGCCTCGCGCGCGGGTCGAAGAGAAGAGCGTGAGAAGGCGCTTGCCAGGCGGGCTCGAATCGAGTAACCTACTCCGCGCGAACGAACGAACACGCCCATAGCTCAATTGGACAGAGCGTCTGGCTACGGACCAGAAGGTTGGGGGTTCAAGTCCTCCTGGGCGTAGATGATCGGGCCCTCCGGATCGCCGGAGGGCCCTTTTCTCGAGCCTGGACTCCGCGTGCGTCTTCTGCTCCGGACGCGGGTCGGAGCCTGCGAGACCCGATGCTACCGTCCTTTCCGCGCGCCGCTGATCGAGAGGACGACGCGCGCCGCGGGCTCGATCACACGAAACGTGAACGATTCGGTGATGAAGAGACGAACGCGCTTCGTCTCCTGCCATTCGTAGCCGATCGCGAAGTCCTCGCCGAGCGTGAGCAATCGGTCGCCGCCGCGCATCGAGGCGAGGATCCCCCCCTCGAGATGCGGGGAGTAGAGGACAGGGCCGCCGAGGAGATCCTCGATCTGGCGGAGCGGCGGATGGCAAGGACCGTGCGAGGCGAGCGTCTCGTATGGTTTTCGCCCGAGGACGAGCGCGCATGCCCCGTCGATCGAGGCGTCCCGAAGGAGAAGGAGCGCACGCTAAACGCCGTCGACGATCCCCTTGACGTCGGAAGGAATCGGGATCGGCTTGTGGGCCGACGAGCCGAGAAGACCGGCGATCTTTCCGGCGGCGGGACCGTCGAAGAGCGCGCCGTCCTCGAAGGCGACCATCCGCCGCGCGGCTTCCTCCGCCGGCCCAAGGTCGATGTCCGCCGCGCCGCGGGTCGCGTTGTCCATTGCCCAGATGTCGAGATGGAACGAGGTCCGCGCCTCGACGAGAGGGAGCGCCTGGCGGACGCCGAAGGCGACCCCCTCGCACGGCTGCTTCGCCGGAAGCTCGATTCGGCCAAGGCCGATCGCGGAGAAATCCCATCCCTTGGGGCCGTCCACGTCGGCGATCCGCCGCCCCGCGAGCCCGGCCTTGAGGACGCGGCGCACGGCCTCGTCGATCGCACCCCACGCGGCGTCCGGGGAATAAGGTATCCGATACCGGTTCTAATTTGGTATCGGATACCGGCTTGCTTGAGGACCCAGATGTAGTAGGTGCCGCAGCGGTCCGGTCAATGTATCGGGCAAGGTACGATCAAGGTATCGGATACCGGTATCGGATACCGGCTTATTCCAAGATCCAGATGTCGTAGGTGCCGCCGCGGTTCGAGGCGAAGGCGATCCGGTCGCCGCGCGGGGACCAGGCCGGCTCCCGGTCGTCGGCGAGATGGCTCGCGAGGATCTTCTTCCGGCCGCTCGCCGGGTCGACCGCCCAGATGTCGTACTGCACGTTCCGGTTGTCGGCGAAGGCGAGGAAGGGGCCTTTCGGGCAGAAGGCGGGGTGGATCTCGCGCACCATCGGGTCGTTCGCGCCGGGGACGAGGGAGAGGATCGGGTCGGGCGGCTCGACCGTCGCGAGGTCCGATCCGCCCAGCTGGTTCGAGACGAACGCGAGGGCCGTGCCGTCCGCGCGCCACGTGGCGGACGACTCCGCGGTGGCGGCGGCGGTGTACGCCTCCTCCGGTCCGGACGGTGCTCCGCTCGCGATGGCGACGGAGTAGATATTCCAGTTTCCGTCCCGGTTCGAATGGAACGCGAGGCGCGCGCCGTTCGGCGACCAGACGGGACCCCGATCCGCGAAGGAATTCGTCGTGACCTGCGTCTCCTCCCCCCCCTCCGCCAAAACGGTCCAGATGTCCCAGTTCCCCGATCGGTTCGATGCGAACGCGATCCGGTCCCCCGCCGGCGACCAGTGCGGCGAGGCGTCGTCGTTCGAGGACGAAACGAGAACGGAAGGCGAGCCCCCGGCCGAGGGGACTGTGTGGAGATCGCGAAGGCCGCTTACACCTCTTGATGCATAAACGATCGTGCTCCCGTCGGGAGACCAGGCCGGCTCCCGCTCCTCCTCGCTCGGGCTTCCGATCGAGCGGAGGGTTCGTTCGGCGAGGAGCGCGCTCACCGTGGCGGATCCCTTCGCGCCGTCGGCGTCCTCCGCCTCGACCGTGATCTCGATCGCGCCGGCATCGAAGAGGAACGCGGGGAAGTAGAGGGAGAAGGGGGAGGTCGAAGCGGTCGCGAAGATCGTTCCCGCGGCTTTCAGGCGGATCGCCGCGATGCCGTCCTCGTCGGACGCGAGGCCGGTGACGGTGAAGCCGACGCCGGAGAGCGTATCGCCCGATCGCGGGGATTGGATCACGACCGAAGGGGGAGTCCCGCCGTTTGTCGGCGACTCGTGCTTCCCGCAACCGGCGGGAAGAAGGGCGAGTGCGATTGCAAGAGCGAGAAGCCGCTCGAAAAGACGCGGCCGGTGCGTGGTCGACATGCTCGTTCCTCCGCGGGTTCGCCGCCGGTCGGGACTCGCCTCGAGGCCCTCTGCGAGTTGACGGCGCGAGGCGCCCGATGCTACGTTCCGCCGGATGGCGCGCCGACAATGGGGAGGGCACCCGTGAGCTCCCGATGGATTCTCCCTCTACTCCTTCTTATCGGCCTCGCGATGCGCCTCTATTACCTCCACGGCATCGAGGCGAGCCCCGAGTTCCGAGTCCCTCTCGTCGACAACCGATGGTATCACGATCGAGCGCTCGCCTGGTCGGAAGGAAGGGCGGGGTCCGAGCTCGACCTCTTTCGCGCGCCGTTCTATCCGTTCCTCCTGGGACAACTCTACCGGGTCTTCGGATCCGGCCCGTATGTTGCGCGGATCTTCCAAATGCTTCTCGGGCTCGCGGCGATCCTGCTTGTGCACCGGATCGGGAACCGCGCCTACGGGCCTCCGGTCGGGCTCGTCGCGGCCGCCTTTTCCCTCCTCTACAATCCCTTTATCTATTATGAAAACGAGACGCTCACGACCTCGCTCCTTCTCTTTCTCCTTCTTCTCGGCTTCTTCTTGCTTCTCGGGCTCCAGGAGGGAAAGAGATTTTGGGCGCTCGCCGCGGGGGCGGTCCTCGGGCTCGCGGCGGCGACCTATCCGACGGCTCTCGCCCTTTACCCGTTCGTTCTCCTCTGGAGCGTGTGGTGCGCGCGGAGCCGCGCGATGCGGACGCTCCCCGTGCTCGCGCCTCTCGCGATCGGCCTCGCGCTCCCTCCCCTCGCGGCGGCGGCGTGGAACACGAGAACGCACGGCGCCTTCGTCCTCGCGACGCAAGGGGGCGTGAACCTTTATATCGGAAACAATCCGAACGCGGACGGAAGGACGGCGATCGTTCCCGACTGGCGCGACATCGCCTACGAAACGAAGGAGTACGAGGACAACGTCTCCCTCGCGGCGATCCGGGTCGCCGAGCGGGAGACCGGACGGAGGCTCTCGCCGGGCGAGGCGGACCGCTTCTGGCGGGAGCGTGCGCTCGAGTGGATCGCCTCGCGCCCCGCCGACGCGCTCCGCCTCTTCGGGCGAAAGATCGTCTATCTCGCGAGCGACGAGGAGATCCCGAACAACCGTTTTCTCACCCCCCACATCGAGGAGTACGCGCCGCTTCTTCGGCGCCTCTCGCTCGGGGCGGGGTTTTTCATCGCGTTCGGGATCGCGGGGCTCCTTCTCTCGGGGGGGCGCGCCGGAGCGCGCTCGCTCCTTGCGCTCTTTCTCCTCGCGCAAGCGGCGGTTCTCGTTCTCTTCTTCGTGTGCGCGCGCTTCCGCCTTCCAATGATGCCCTTCTTCCTCGTTCTGGCGGCGCACCTCGTCGTGCGGCTCGCGCGCGAAGGGCGGCGCTTTCCGATTCGCGTCGTTCTCTTCGTGGCGGTGCCGCTCCTTCTCGTCGCGCACTCGAATGCTTTTGACGTGAACGTTCCGGGGGATCTCGCCTCGCTCTACTTCTCGCGGGGCCACGCGTTCGCCGAGGTCGGGCGGCTCGATCGGGCGGAGGAGATGTACCGCGAGGCGCTCGCGCTCGATCCGAGCGATCCGCGAGTGCTCATCAACCTCGGGGCGGTCCTCGCGCGGGCCGGGAGAGCCGATGAGGCGGAGCGCGTGCTCCTGACGGCGCTCGATCGGGATCCCCGCTACGCGCCGTTCGTTTGGAACAACCTCGCGCTCGCACGTCTCGTCGCCGGCGATCCGGAGGGGGCTCTTCGCTTCTTCGAGCGATCGATCGAGGCGGCTCCGGGGGACGCGGATGTGCACGCGAACGCGGCGAACGCGCTCCTCGCGCTCGGAAGACACGAGGAAGCTCTCGCGCGCTACGACGAGGCGCTCGGACGAGGGACGGCGCGGGCGCTTCCGACGCGCCTCGGGCGCGCGCTCGCCCTCTCGGCGCTCGGAAGGGGGAAGGAGGCGCTGGCCGAGACGGAATCGGTCGCGGCCGCGGCGCCCGGCGTTCCAGAAGCGTGGGCGGTCCTCGCCGAGGTCGCCGCCGCCACGGGCGAGCCGGAGAGGGCGGAGGAGGCGCGGGCGCGCTTCCAGGCGCTGACCGGCCGCCGCCCGGGGCCGGCCGACCTCCCGTTTTGAACGTTTGTACCTGGTACGAAGTTGGGTAGACGTTTTGAACGTCTGTACCAGGTACAAGGGGGACCAGGACTGGAGTATGTATCGGATACCGACGCGCGCCATGAGGACGAAAAGGCTGATGGAGCGTCCGTTTCGGGGAAGATAGGCGAAAGAGGTAAAAGAGGTATCAGGTACGTCTCAACCAGGAAGAAAGAGGTATCAGGTACGTCTCAGGAAAGGTATCAGGTACCGTGGATCACGTACGCTGGATGCGCCTCGCGCTTCTTGAAGCGGAGGAGGCGGCACGAGAGGGGGAGGTCCCGGTCGGCGCGGTCGTCATCCACGAAGGGCGTGTGATCGGGCGGGGCCACAACCGGGTCGAGGGGACGAACGACCCAACCGCGCACGCCGAGATCCTCGCGATCGGCGCTGCCGCCGAGGCGCTCGGCTCGTGGAGGCTCGAAGGCGCGACCCTCTACGTCACGCTCGAACCGTGCTTCATGTGCGCGGGGGCGATCGTCCTCGCGCGTCTCGACCGTCTCGTCTTCGGCGCGACCGACCCGAAGGCGGGCGCGTGCGTCTCGCTCGCCGGCGTCGTCCAGGACCCGCGCCTCAACCATCGGGTCGATCTCCTCCACGGCATCCTCGAAACCGAGTCGCGCGCGCTCCTCGAGGATTTCTTCCGAAAGAAGCGAGAGGAGGCCGAGGGGACCCCGCGAGAAGACGGGTAGAAGCGGGGAGACGACCCCGGTTCTCCGGCCCTCCTCGAAGAACGCGCGCGTCCCGCACCTCCCCGAGCTCCGCATCTGGATCGCCCCGGCGGCTGCCGAAGTCCGCGTGCGTTCCCCGCCAAACCGAGTCTTGTATCGTGTCCCGGAATTCCCCCAACAGGGGATTTGTCCAATTCAGTATCGTGTCCCCGAATTTCTCGAATGACTTGATTCAGTATCGTGTCCCCGAATGTCTCCCGATCGGTTGCGCCGGCGTTCCCGAGTCCCTGAACTCGGTGGATGCCCAGGTTGCACGGATTCCGTCGACGGTCGCCGGATTTCCTTCGCCGAGTTCCGCCGCGATCGGCTGCGCGATCCCCCGGTCGCATTGCATAAGAAGAGCTGATAGATCCGATTCAATCCGTGCGAAGAAAAAGTAGCCGCCCGTTCCCCGTTCTCACTACCTTGCCCTCATCGCTCGCCCGGTCGGTCCGAGCAAGGGAGGATCCGACCGGCACGCGAAACCGCGCTCGCCTCTCCCCCCCCCACGGGCGGCCGGAAACGAAACACCCTTCGAAAGGAGTATCCAGAGCGTGAAGAAGGTACGGATGTTTGTTGCGAGCTTCGCGGCGGTCCTCATGCTGGCCGGAACCGGCTCGGCCGTGATGACGAACACTTCGGGCGATCAGCCCCTCATCCACAGCGGGCACGTTCTCACGAGCCCGGCGGTCACATCGGTCGGTCGCATTCTCTACGCGCCTTCTGAAGACGATGATCCGGCGTATCGCGCGGCGATCTCGGCGGCGGCCGGCGGAGCGGTCGTCGATTACTTCGACGCTCGCGTCGCGACCCCTGACCTCCCGTTGCTCCGCGAGTACGACTGCGTGCACACGTGGGCCAACTACCCGTACGCGGACAACGTTCTCTTCGGCGACAACCTCGCCGAGTACGTCGATATCGGCGGGCACGTGGTTCTCGGCGTCTTCTGCACGTTCACCTTGGGGAACTACCTGAGCGGGGCGATCATGACGCCCGCGTACAGCCCGGTCGTCTCTCCCTCGGGGAGCAACCATTATTCCTACAGCGCGTACGACGGTCACGGAACGACCTGCATCCACTCGGGCGTGTCGGCCTACGGATCGTCCTATCGTGACATGCTCGCGCTCCAGGGCGGCGGCCTCGTCGCCGGCAACTTCCAGGACGGCGAGATCGCCCACGCGTATCGCCCCGACTTCGCTGTGGTCTACAGCAACGGCTCCGGCGGTTATCCGATCTACGGCGACGGCGACTGGCCGCTCCTCCTCGCGAACTCGTGCGCCTGCGACGGGTCGACCGCGGTCGAGGAGACGACCTGGGGCCGCGTGAAGACGTTCTTCCGGTAGATCGACGATTCTCATTGGAACCCTTGCAGGGGCGGCTCCGCGCAAGGAGCCGCCCATTTTCGCGGGGACCCGAACCCCTCGCTTCGCGCGCGGCGGAAGCGCCCCGAGCGTCCGCTCTCGGAAGCCACTTGCAGCAGGTCGCTCAACCCGGTAACCTACCGGGGAGGATGCTCGAGACTCGAGGCGGGCCTTCGGTCCTTTGCAAGCCGCCCGCCCGAAAGCCGCGAGGTCCATCCTCGCCGGAGAGATGCCGGAGTGGTTGAACGGGACGGTCTCGAAAACCGTTGAGGGGGCAACCCCTCCGAGGGTTCGAATCCCTCTCTCTCCGCCAGCGACGCGCGCGCGAGAAGCCGCCGGAGAGGACTCGGAACCGGGTGACGTCTTCCTCCGGAGCTGATAGAATGCCGGAGAGTTGCGAGAGCGGTTGAATCGGCGTGATTGGAAATCACGTGTACGGGCAACCGTACCGAGGGTTCGAATCCCTCACTCTCCGCCATCAATGGGCGCGGCCGCTCGGGCCGCCGTTTGGTCGAGAGTCGGGTCGGGGATGTAGCTCAGTTGGGAGAGCGCTGCCTTCGCAAGGCAGAGGTCGGCGGTTCGATCCCGCTCATCTCCACCATTTCATTGATTGATCAAGGGTCGCCGCCTGAACAGTGTGGGTCGTGCTAGACGGGGAGTTAGCGGTGCCCTGAACCCGCAATCCGCTCCAGCGGGGTTGAATCCCTTTCCGAGGCCCGGCCTCGGCGGAGGCAGGGAACGAGAGACGGCGTGGAAGGCCAGGTCCCGCGCGATGGGGGACCGTGAACCCCGTCAGGACCGGAAGGTAGCAGCGGTAAGCGGATCTTTCCATGCGCCGCGGGCTCGCTTGGTCTGAGCCGCGCTCTCGCCGACCGCTTCGTCCGGGAGGGTCGACGAAAGGTGCACGGCCTACTCCTCTCGTCCGGGTGAAACGCGGCGCCAGCGAAAGGCGGTTCCTCCGGTGAGCTATCTCGTTCTCGCCCGCAAGTGGCGCCCCGCGCGCTTCTCGGATCTCGTGGGCCAGGCGCACGTGGCCCGCACGCTCGAGAACGCCATCCGCCAGGAGTGCGTCGCGCACGCGTATCTCTTCGCCGGGCCGCGCGGGGTGGGGAAGACCTCGACCGCGCGCATCCTTGCCGCCGCCCTGAACTGCGAGAAGGGGCCGACCCCCGAACCGTGCGGGACCTGCCCGCACTGCCGGGAGATCGCCGCCGGCCGAAGCCTCGACGTCCTCGAGATCGACGGCGCCTCGAACCGCGGGATCGACGAGGTCCGCGACCTCCGCGAGAACGTCCGCTACATGGCCTCCGCCGGGAAGCGGAAGGTCTACATCATCGACGAAGTTCATATGTTAACCGTCGAGGCGTTCAACGCTCTTCTCAAGACGCTCGAGGAGCCCCCCTCGCACGTCCTCTTCGTGTTCGCGACGACCCGACCGACGAAGGTCCCCGCGACGATCCTCTCGCGGACGATCCGCTTCGATTTCCGCCGCATCGACGCGAAGAGCATCGTCGGGCGCCTCGAGGCGATCGTGAAAGCGGAGAAGATCGAAGCGGAGGAGAAGGCGCTCCATCTTGTCGCGCGCGCGGCGGACGGAAGCATGCGCGACGCGCTCTCGCTCCTCGAGCAGGCGCGCGCCTTCGGAGGCGGGAAGCTCGCGGCGGCGGAGACGGAGGAGGCGCTCGGGATTGTCGACGAAAACCATCTCTTCGCGATCTCCGCGGCGGCCCGCGCGGGGGATCCGCTCGCCGCGATGACCACGATCGACGAGGCGGCGAGCCGGGGGCGGGATCCTTCCGATTTCCTCATCGCCCTCGAGGAGCACTTTCGGAACCTCCTCGTCGCGCGCGTGAGCAAGAACCCGGGCGCCCTGATCGACGCCGCCGAGGAGACGATCGCGCGCTACCGAGAGGAGGCGGCCGCCTTCCACCCGGACGATCTCATTCGCATGCTCACTCTTCTCGGAGAGGGAGGGCGGGAGATTCGCTTCTCGCAGAAACCGCGCCTCGTCCTCGAGATGCTCCTTCTTCGTCTCGTTCGCATGGACTCGACCGT
>VGIW01000108.1 GCA_016867715.1 Candidatus Eisenbacteria bacterium
TCCCGTCCCGGCATCCGAAGAAGACCCGATCCCCCGACACATGAGGGGAGGACGTGATCGCTCCTCCCGCGCGGAAACTCCACGCCGGGGTCCCCGCGGGCGCGGGAGGCGGCTCCCGGACCGGGGCGGCCTCCGGCGCGGGCGCTTCGGATGGCGCCGGCGCGGACTCCGTTCGCGCCGTTTCCTCTCGATCCCCCTTCGCCTCTCGCTCCGCCCGATTCCAGAACACCACGAGGAGGAGGAGGAGAAGAAGGAGTGAGAAAGGAAGGAGAGAGAGACGGCGGCGCGGGCTTCTGGGCGAGCGGAGCTCGTCCGCGGTCCTCTCCGTGGGCACGGGCTCCGGAACGGCATGCGGGGCGCTTAGACGTTCCGGCTCGAGGGGCGGCTCGGCGGCCGGAGGAACCGGTTGGTCTCTCTCCGACTCGAGGGCGGGCGCGGGTAGCGGCTCGACCGCCGTCGGCGTGGGCATCGAGGGTTCGGACGCCCGCGGCGCGCGCTCCGGCTCGAGGGCGCGCCCCGCTACGACCGGTTCGATCGCCGCCCCCTCCTCTCCAAGCGGCACCCAGATCCCGATGGTCGACCCGGCGACGAGCAGCCGGCCCCGCTCTTCCTTCCCGATGAGCGCGAGATGGGCTCCCTCCTCCGCGCGACTCGCCTCGAGAAACGCGAGCCCCCGAAGCGAGCCCGATTCGTGCGTCTCGTAGCCGCTCCCGCCGATCAGGCGGTTCTCCTCGCCGGCCAAGAGGAGGAGGATGTCCCCTTGCCGAAAGAGGTGGAGCTCCTCGTCCACCGGATCGACGATCGCGACCGCGAGAGAGAGATCGCCGGTCGCCCGCTCCTCGGCGGTGCGCGACGCCTCCTCGATCGCGTGGCGGATCGTGTCGGCCAGCTTCTCGCGAGGGGTGAGAAACGGCGGTCCCGAGTAGAAGCGCGCGACGAGGTCCTGGAAGAGGCGTTGGGCGGCGGGTGGTCCGCTCCCCGAGCGGTCCGCCGGTTTCAGAAAGATGTGAAGCGAGGGGACGGGACGTCCGGGCGCGCTCCCGTCGTACGTGAGCGCATCCCATCGGATCCGATCGTCCGTCACCCTTCTCCTCCGTTCGCATCCTCCGGCCGCCGGGCGCAGGCTATCCCAGCGCGAGAGGGAATTCAACCACCTTCCGGAAGTGCTTCGACGAAGAGTAGACCGCCCGCGCCTCGATGCGCGCCCGGTAGCGCCCGGGCGGAAGCGTCTCCCCCGCGTCGTCCCGCCCGTCCCAAACGACGGACCGCTCGCCGGCCGGAAAGAAGCGCCCCTCGGCGATCGTTCGGACTGTGCGTCCCGCGTCGTTCTGGATCGCGACCGCGACCTCCGCCCTCTCGGTGAGAAAGAAGCGGATCTTTCCCGACGAGCGAAAGACGACCGGGTCCGCGCGATAGTCGACGACGTCGACCCCCACCCAGTAGTACTGCGCACCGGTCCTTTCGGAGATAAAGAACTGCCCGAAGCGCCGCCAGACCGTGATGCCGAAGGGCGCCCGGAATTCGGCGTCCCCTGACCCTTCACGTCCAAAGGAAGTGAGGAGCTCGAGATCCGGCGTCAGCTTATGAATCGCGTGGTTCGCTTCGTCCGTTAGGTAGATCTGGTGATGGTAGTCGATCGCGACGCCGCGGAAGCGCCCGTTTGGGATCCTCAGCTCCGCCGCGGTCGCGCGAGCGATCGGGGTTCCATCCGGACGGAGCTTCCAGACGCGCGTCCCTTCCCCGTCGATCACGACGACGAACTCGTCCGGACGGCACGACCAGCGCTCCTCCCGGTCGAGCACGGCGATCGCCTCCGGGTCCGACAAGAAGTCCTCCCCGAACGCGCGGATTCCGTTCCCCATCCGGTCGAGCACCGCCACGCGGTCGTTCCCGGCGTCGGCGACGTAGAGGTCGCCGTTCGTCGCGAGCGCGACCCCTTTCGGGGAGCGAAATGGCGTGGGATCGCCCAGCGGTTCGGAGAGCGGGCCGAGCTCGTTCAGCTTTCCCGCGCGGTAGCGGAGGCGCACGATCCGGTGGTTCCCCGTGTCGGCGACGTAGACATCCCCGGCGGGGCTCGCGGCGATCCCCCACGGATCGAGAAGCTCTCCCGCCCCGCTCCCCTTCTTCCCGTACGAGGCGAGGGTTGTTTCGGACGAGTTGTAGATGACGCAGTGCTCGCCCGCGTTCACGCCGAAGACGGTCAGCTCATCGTCGTCGCCGGTCTTCTCCGGGTTGTCCCGCTCGATCAGCTTGACGGCGGCGACTCCGCGCGGATCTCGAAACCGATGCCGGTTCCCTGTGAAGAGGCGCAGGTGGAAATCGTTGACGTGGTGAAGACCGAGGTCGTGCTTGAAGGTCGGGTAGACGAGCGTGGTCGGCTCGTATGAGGCGGCCAGAGCGGCGACCGCGGCCGCGAGAACGAGAAGGGCGGCGGGCCTAACCTGAGAACCCACGGGTCGCGATCTCGTCGTAGATGGCCCTGCAGATCCAATAGCCGGAGAGGATCCGCTTCACGTACGTTCGGGTCTCGCTGAACGTGATCTTCTCCACGTAGCGGTCGGGACCTTCGTCCCCCGCGGCGGCGACCCACGTGTCCGCGCTCCCCTCCCCCGCGTTGTAAGCGCTCGCCGCGACGACCGCGTCCCCCCCGTAACGGCGAAGGAGCGAACGGAGGTACCAGACCCCGTATCGGATGTTCCGCTCCGGCTCGTCGAGCCGCTCCGCCCGGAACGAGTCCCCCTCGCCGAGGCTTCGCGCGATGTGCTTCCCGGTCGAGGGGAGGATCTGCATGAGGCCGCGCGCCCCCGCCGAGGAGACCGCGTTCGGCTGGAACCAGCTCTCTTGACGCATCAAGGACAAAACGAAGAAAGGATCGATCTCCTCCCACTTCGCGCACTCCGCGGCGATGAGATCGAGGTAGGCGGGCGGATAGATGAGCGCGAGAAGGTGCGGGAAGACCGAATCCGCCCCCGCCCGTTCCGCGAGAGCCTGAATCCGCCGGCCGCAGCGGATCAGCTCGTCGAAGAGGGCGAGCCGGCGGCAGGCGCGCGCGAGATCGAGGAGCCCTTCCGGGTCGTCCTCGAGGCTCTTGCGGAGCGAGGCGGCCTCGCGGCGCGCCTCCTCACCTTCCGCGAGAGAGGCGTAGAGCGCGAGCCGGCCGAAGTCGAGTCCCGCGGTTCCGCTTCGGCGCGGGCTCCACTCGCGGATCCACGCGCGCATCGGGTCGTCTCTCTCGGCCGCTTCCGCGATCCGCGAGGGGGAGAGGATCACCGTCTTTCCGAGCTTCGAGGCGGCGCGGAGCCCGTAGTACGTTTCGGGATGCTTCTCCGCGAGCTCCCGAAACGCGCTCTCCGCGCGCGCCGAATCGCCGAGCCGCCCCGCGAGGTCGGCGACCCAGTAGAGCGCCTCGACCCGGTCGCTCCCCGAGACCCCGCCGCGGAGATGCTCCTCGACGATCGCGCGCGCCTCCCGGGTCCTGCCGAGCGCATCGAGGGAGAGCGCCTCCTGGAGGGGGGCGCGCGCCGCGTACTCGCTCTCCGGAAACAGGACGCGGACCTCGCGAAACGCTTTCGCCGCCTCCTCGTGATGGCGGAGGAGCTTGCGTCGCCAGGCGACCTCCCACTGCGCCTCCGGCGCGAGGCTGCTCGTCGGGAAGCGTCTCGCGTACGCCGTGTACGCCTCGATCGACGAGGTCCATTCCCCCATCTTGCGGAAGGAGCGCGCCCGGTAGAGAAGGGCGGTCCGCGCCGTCTCCCCCGAGCCCGCGGCGAGGGGATCGAGCACGCGGAGGGCGGAGCGGTACCGTTCCGCTTGATAGTGAACCTTTCCCGTTTCAAGTAATGCCTCGAGACGGAGCGGATCGGGCTCGGGGCGATCGAGGAGCGGGCGAAGGAGCTGGATCGCCTCGTCGGTCCTCCCCGCGCGCGCCGCCGCTCGTGCGCCGAGGAGAGGAAGGCGCGGATCGTGCGGGATCGTCCCCGCGGTCTCCATCCGCCGAAGGGCGCGGAACGATTCGAGCGCGCGCGGATGCTCGGGCCACTCCTCGAGGAGTCGCCGGTGGAGAGACGCGGCCGCGGCGGCCCGTCCGGTCTCGCGCTCCGCCTCGGCTGTGCGGTAGATGAGCTCTCGATGCTTCAAGCTTTCGTAGCCGGCGCCGTACTCGCGGAGGAGGAGCGGGAGCGCCTTTTCCGGCTCCTTTCGGCGAAAGAGGGCGAGCGCCGCCTCCTCTAGCGCGTCGATCCGAAAGCGGCCCGACGGCTCGGCCGCGATCTCGAGAAGGAGCGGGATCCCGTAATCCGCCTCGGGAAGGGAGCGGAGCGCTTCCGCGCGACGGAAACGGACGAGATCGCGGTCGGCCGCGCCGAGATCTTCCGCCGCGCGGAGAAGGTGCGACGCCTCCCGGTTCTTTCCGGAGCGGAGCGCGACGATGCCGGCGAGAAGGGTCCCTTCGGCGTCGCCCGGGTCCGGGTCGCCGAGAAGCTCGAGCGCGCGCGCGGAGCGGCCGGTGCGGAGGGCGAGCGATGCGATCCTCTTCTCCTCGGCGGCCCGCGCCTCGCCTTCCGGCGGTCTCTCGCGGAGCCTCGCCTCGCGGAGCGCGTACTCCTTCTCGGTCCAGCCCATCTCCTCGCAGAGGGCGATCATCGCGTCGATCTCGCCGCTTCTCTCGCGGACGAGCGTCTCCGGCGGATCGAGAAGCCAGTCGACCGGCTCGCTCGGGATATCAGGGGCCGCGAACGCCGCCGAGGCGAAAAGAAAGAGGAGCGCGGCGATCGGCGCGCGCGCGCGCGCACGCGAGCCTCCTTCGGCACGATCTCTCCTTTGTCTTCTCGGCATCGCTACTCCCATTCGATCGTCGCGGGGGGTTTCGAGCTCAGGTCGTACACGACCCGGTTCACCCCCTTCACGCTGTTCAGGATCCGCGTCGCGATCCGCGCGAGAAGGTCGTGCGGGAGGCGCGCCCAGTCCGCGGTCATCCCGTCCCTCGAGGTGACCGCGCGAAGGGCGACGACCTGCTCGTACGTGCGGCTGTCCCCCATCACGCCGACCGACGAGACGGGAAGAAGCACGGCGAACGCCTGCCAGACGCGATCGTACTCGCCCGAATCCTTCAGTTCACGGATAAAGAGATCGTCGCACGCGCGAAGGGTTTCGAGAGCGGCGCGCGTGACCGGCCCGAGGATCCGGACCGCAAGCCCGGGCCCGGGGAACGGGTGGCGCCCGAGAAGCGTCTCGGGGATGTCGAGGGCGCGCCCGAGTGCGCGCACTTCATCCTTGAAGAGCTCCCGGAGCGGCTCGACGAGCGCGAGGCGGAGCGTCTCTGGCAGGCCGCCGACGTTGTGGTGCGTCTTGATTTTGGCCGACGGCCCCTCGGTGGAGACCGACTCGATGACGTCCGGGTAGAGGGTCCCTTGCGCGAGCAAGCGGACGCGCGGCCACTCCCCCGCGCGCTCTTGGAAGAGATCGACGAACGTCCGTCCGATGATCCGGCGCTTCTCCTCGGGATCGGAGACCCCTTGGAGCCGCGCGAGGAAGCGCTCTTCCCCGTCGATCACCTCGAGCGGAAGACGAAGCTCCTCGCGGAACGCGCGGATCACCCACTCCCTCTCTCCTTTCCGGAGAAGGCCGTTGTCGACGAAGACCGCGCGGAGCCGGTCTCCGACCGCGCGATGGACGAGGCGCGCCATCACGGTCGAATCGACGCCGCCGCTCACCGCCGTGAGGACCTCGGCATCCTCGACCTTCTCGCGGATCTCCGCGATCGCGCGCTCGGCGACGTGCTCCGCCGTCCAATCCCCGCGGCATCCGCACACGCGGAAGAGAAAGTTCCGGAGGATCCTCTCTCCCTCTTCGGTATGAATCACCTCGGGGTGGAACTGAACGCCGTGGCGCCGCGCTTCTCGATCCGCGATCGCCGCGTAGGGGATGTCGGCGGTGCGCGCGACGGCGCGCGTCCCCTCGGGGAGGCGGACGGCGCGGTCCCCGTGGCTCATCCAGACGCGCGACGGGCTCTTCACCCCCTCGAGAAGCGCGCAAGGTTCCGTCCGTTCGAGGTCGGCCGGCCCGTATTCCCTCTCCTCTCCTCCGGCGACCTCGCCGCCGGCGGCGTGCACGAGAAGCTGCATGCCGTAGCAGATGCCGAGCACGGGGCCTTCGTAGCGCGAGAACCACTCGGGAAGACGCGGGGCGTTCTTGTCGAACACAGAAGAAGGCCCGCCCGAGAGGACGATTCCGCGGAGCGTGTCGTCGAGGAGAAGCTCCTCGCCCGCGCGCGAGGGGGCGAGGATGCGGCAGAAGACGCTCGCCTCGCGGATCCGCCTCGCGATGAGCTGGGTGGTTTGCGAGCCGAAGTCGAGGACGAGAACCCACTCGCGCGCCTGCACGTTCCCCTCCGTTTCTAGCCGACTTAGTGCCGGAAATGCCGGGCGCCGGTGAGGATCATCGCCGCGCCGAGGCGGTTCGCGGCGGCGACGACCTCCTCGTCGCGGATCGATCCCCCCGGCTGGACGAACACGGCGATCCCCGCCTCGCGCGCCCGCTCGAGACTGTCCGGGAAGGGGAAGAAGCCGTCCGAGGCGAGGACGGCGCCCTTCGTCTCGATCCCGGCGCGCCGCGCCTTCTCGATCGCGAGGAGGGTCGAGTCGACGCGGCTCATCTGCCCGGCGCCGATCCCGATCGTTCTCTCTCCGCGCGCCAGAACGATCGCGTTCGAGCGGACGTGCTTGGCTGTTCGCCAGGCGAAGCGCGCGTCCCGCGTCTCTTCCTCCGCCGGCTTCCGCTCGGTGACGACGCGCCACGTCTCTTCATTGAGTGGTAAACGATCGAGGTCTTGAACGAGGAAGCCGTCGACGAGGAGGCGGACTTCTCGTCCGGGACCTTGCGACGGGTTCGCAAAGACGCGCACGAGGCGGAGGTTCTTCTTCTTCGCGAGGATGCGGAGCGCCTCCGGCTCGAAGTCGGGGGCGAGAACGACCTCGAGGAAGATCTTCTCCCATTCGGAGGCGAGCGCTTCCCCGACCGGCGCGTTCACCGCGACGATCCCTCCGAACGCGGAGAGCGGGTCGGTCGAGAAGGCGGCGCGGAAGGCGGCGGGCGCGTCAACGCCGAGGGCGGCGCCGCAAGGGTTTCCGTGCTTCACGATCACCGCCGCGGGCGATTCGAACTCGAGAAGGAGCCGCCAGGCGGCGTCGGCGTCGGCAAGGTTGTTGTACGAGAGCTCCTTTCCCTGGAGCGCCTCGAAGCGGTGGGAGGAACCGGCCCTTTCGTACCAGGCGGCCGTCTGGTGCGGGTTTTCGCCGTAGCGGAGCGCCTGCCGGAGCGATCCGGCGAGGTGGAACGGATCGGGAAGCGCGCCGTGCGCGTCCCGCTCGAACCAAGCAAGGATCCGCTCGTCGTAGTCGGCGACATAGCGGAACGCGCGGGCCGCGAGCGCGCGGCGCTCGGCGAGGGGAACCCCCTCGTCCGAGCGGAGGCGCGCGAGGAACGGCTCGTACTGGTCCGGGTGGAAGAGGACGGCGACGTCCTCGAAGTTCTTCGCCGCCGCCCGGAGAAGCGAGGGTCCTCCGATGTCGATCGACTCGACGATCTCTTCCTCCGTGGCGCCCCCGCGCGCGATCGTCTCGGCGAACGGGTAGAAGTTCACGAGCACGAGATCGATCGGCGGGATGCCGAAGACCTCCATCTCCTCTCGATCGGAGGCGACGCCGCGCCGGGCGAGGATCCCGCCGAAGAGGAGCGGATGGAGCGTGCGCACCCGCCCGCCGAGCATCTCGGGGAAACCGCTCACCTCGCGAATCTCGCGCACCTCGATTCCCGCCTCTCGGAGATGCGCGGCCGTTCCTCCGGTCGAGAGGATCTCCGCACCCGCCGAAGCGAGCGCGGAGGCGAAGGGGACGAGGCCTCTCTTGTCGGAAACCGAGACGATCGCGCGCCGGATCCGCCGCATCGATTCCATGCGCACCTTCTTCCTTTCCGCACGTGCGGCGGGGATCCGCCGCGCGGCCGCCGGACGCCTCGCGCCCTCGATCGTTAGCTCGTTAAGATCTCAAGGATCTCGCGATAGCGCCGGATCGTCGCCTCCACCACATCGGGCGGAAGCGCGGGGGCGGGCTCCTCCCCGCTCCAGGAGATCCCGAGAAGGTGCTCGCGCACGAACTGCTTGTCGAAGCTCTCCTGCGCTTCCCCCGGACGGTAGCCCGCCGCCTTCCAGAAGCGCGAGGAGTCGGGCGTGAGCGCCTCGTCGACGAGATGGATCGCCCCGTCGATCCTGGCGAACTCGAACTTCGTGTCGGCGAGAAGGATTCCGCGCGCCTCCGCGTGGGCGGTCGCCTCGCGAAAGAGGGCAAGGGAACGATCGCGAAGCGCGCGCGCCGTCTCCTTCCCGAGCGCGTTCTCCATATCGCCGAGGGAAACCGGGAGGTCGTGCGTCCCCTCCGCCTTCGTGCTCGGCGTGAAGATCGGCTCGGGGAGCTTGTCCGAGAGCCGGAGTCCGCGCGGGAGCGAAACGCCGGAGATCGTTCCCGACGCCCGGTACTCCTTCCATCCCGATCCGGCGAGATACCCGCGCACGACGCACTCGAATGGGAAGACCTCTCCGCGGCGCACGAGCATCGACCGCCCTTCGAGCGCCTCGCGCTCGCCGCGGAACGGCTCGGGATACTCGCTCGGATCGGTGGAGATCTTGTGGTTCGGAACGATCGCGGCCAGGCGGTCGAACCAGAAGGCGGAGATCGTGTTGAGCACCTTCCCCTTCCCCGGGATTCGCGTGGGGAGCACCCGGTCGAAGGCGGAGATGCGGTCGCTCGTCACGATAAGGATGCGGTCTCCGAGATAGAAGAGATCGCGGACCTTCCCGCTCCGGTCCGGCTCTCTCCCCGCGACGATCGTTCGTCCGACGGCATGCGTGGTCACCGGGGCGCTCCTTTCGGACGGAAGAGGCACCGTCTTCCGTCGAGAACAAGCTCCTGCGTGAGAAGCGCGGCGATCGTTCGCGGATAAAGCTTGTGCTCCTCCGCGAGGATTCGCGCCGCGAGGCTTTCCGCCGTCTCCTCGTCGCGGACGGGGACCGCGGTCTGAAAGAGGATCGGGCCGGAGTCGACGCCCGCGTCGACGATGTGAGTCGTGCAGCCGGAGACCCGGACGCCGTGTGCGAAGGCCTGTCGCTGCGCCTCGAGCCCGGGGAACGAGGGGAGAAGCGAGGGATGGATGTTGATCACGCGGTTCGGAAACGCGTCAAGAAATCGCGGCGAGAGGATCCGCATGAAGCCGGCGAGCGCGACGAGCCGGACGTCCCGCGCCCGGAGCTCCTCGACCATCCGCGTTTCCGCTTCCGGAGAGACGCGGGCGCGCCGCGGTCCGGGCGGGACGTACAGCGCGTCGACGCCGGCCGCGCGGGCGTGATCGAGCGCGGGCGCGTCCTCGACGTCCGAGAGGACAAGCGCCACCCTCGCGGGATATCCGGAAGCGCTTGATGCTTCAAGAATCGCGAGCAGGTTGCTCCCCCGGCCCGACGCGAGGACGCCGATCGGCGCTCGCGTCACCGGGTCTCCTCCCGCTCCGGAGAGAGTAGGAAACGCATCCCGACGAGCACGGAAGTGCGGCCCTCCTCGGGGCTAAGAAGCCGGCTGTTCGCGGCCGCTCCCTCGACGAGGAGGTACGGCGTCAACCAGTAACCCGCCCCCGCGGAGAGGAAGAACTCGTCCGCGTGGACGATGTTGCCGCTCCTCTCGATGTCGCGGAGCTCCTCCGCGTAGCGGTCGTCCGGAAGGTCGCTCGGATCAAAGAGCGTGAAGAACCCCGCGCGAAGGACGAGGCGATCCGACTGCTCCCACTCGGTCCCGAGCGAGAGCTGCGCCACGGACTTGTAGCTCGGGATGCTCCCCCAGTTCTGGTACGCGAGGTCGCCCGCGAAGCGGAGGGTGCGGGAGTAGTAGTGAACGGCGCCGATCTGCGCCGTGAACGGCGTCTCGTCCTTCACGATCGGGTAGCGCTCGGCCGGCGTGCACGTCGTCCACTCGTCGATCTGGTGGACGCTTCGAAGGTCCATCCCGGTGCTCACCGAAAGGCCGCCGTCCGTCTTGTCCGTGAACCGATGGTAGAGCCCCGCGGTGAAGTGGAGGCTCACGTCGTTGGTCGAGGCCTCGGCGTCGAACCATTTCTTGGCGAGCTGGTCCTCGGTGATGTCCGTG
>VGIW01000109.1 GCA_016867715.1 Candidatus Eisenbacteria bacterium
GATGCGGACGCGGGGGCGATCGAGGTCCGCGTGGAGGAGGGGGGCGGCGCTCTCATCGAGGTCTCCGACGACGGCGCCGGAATGGACGCCGAGGACGCGCGCCTCGCCTTCGCGCGCCACGCGACGAGCAAGATCCGGGACGCCGACGACATCCTCCGTGTCGCCACGTTCGGTTTTCGGGGCGAGGCGCTCCCGAGCATCGCCTCGGTGGCGGAGGTCGAGCTCCTCACCGCTCCCGAAGGGGGGGAGGGCACTCGCCTCGTTCTTCGCGCCGGACGTTTGATCCGCGAAGAGAAAGCCGCCCGGGCGCGCGGGACCACGATCGCCGTCCGCAACCTCTTCTTCAACACCCCGGCGAGACGTAAATTTTTGAAGAGCGAACCGACCGAGGAGAAGAGGATCCGGAGAGCGGTGATCGCGCAGGCGCTCTCCGAGAGGGACGTCGCCTTCCGCTACCTTCGGGACGGCGAGGAGGTCTTTCATCTCCCCGCCGGCGAGGACCTCCGTCTTCGCCTCGCGCGCCTCTTCGGGCGCCCCTTCGCGGACGAGCTCGTCCTCGCCGAGGGGAAGGAGCACGGACCGGTCGTCTTCGGGTTCGTGTCGAAGATCGACGCCGCGCGCGGGACGCGGGATTATCAGTTCTTCCACGTGAACCGCCGGCCGGTGCAGCAGGCCTTGCTTCATCAAGCGGTCGCCGCTGCGTATCAGGGGGCGCTCCCGAGAGGACGACATCCGGCGTACGTCCTCTCCCTCACGATCGATCCGGAGTTCGTCGACGTGAACATCCACCCCACGAAGAGGGAGGTTCGCTTCTCGCCGGAGCGGACCGTCTTCGCCGCGGTGCAGGCGGCGGTCGGGCGCGCCCTTCGATCGGAATCGAGCCTTCCCCGCTTGTGGAAGGAGAAACCGGAGACGCCGCGAACGGGGGAGAGTCGGGGCGAACCGCGTCCGCTCGATCTTCCCCCCGCGCGCGAGGGGAGTTGGACGTACCATCCCGATTCGCGCGCCGTGGAATCGGAGCCGGCGGAAGCCGAGGGGGAAGGATGGCTTGCGCGCGCCGATCTCTCGCGCGTCCATCAGATCGGGAACACGTTTCTCGTGACCGCCGCGCCCGAGGGGATCCTGATCGCGGATCAGCACACCGTCCACGAGCGGATTCTCTTCGAGGAGACTCTCGCGCGGATCGAGCGAAGATCGGGCGAGTCGCAGCGCCTCCTCTTTCCGGAGACGGTCGAGGCGGATCCCGACCTCGTTCGGATCGCGGAGGAGAACTGCGAAACGATCGAGGCGGCCGGCTTTCTCGTCCACCCGGCCGGACCGCGGGGGCTTCTTCTCGAGGGGACGCCGCCCGGGCTTCGGACAAGCGAACCGAGGCGCTTCCTCATCGACTTCCTCGAGTCGCTCGGCGAGACGGAGCGCTCGGACGAGCCGCGCGAGAAGCGCGTCGCCGCGTCGGTCGCATGCCACGGCGCCGTCCGCGCGGGGGATCCGCTCGCGCCGGAGGAGAGGAGCGCCCTTCTCCGGCGGCTTCGCGCCTGCCACGAGCCGCTCCGCTGCCCGCACGGACGCCCGACCTTCCTCACCGTCTCCTCCGAGGAGCTCGCGCGGCGGTTTCTTCGCACATGAACGATCCGATCCTCGCCCTCGTGGGTCCGACCGCCTCGGGAAAGACCGAGGTCGGGATTCTTCTCGCCGAGCGTCTCGACGGCGAGATCCTCTCCGCGGACGCGCGGCAGGTGTACCGAAGGCTCGACATCGGGACCGCGAAGCCGTCGGCGGAGGAGCGCGCCCGCGCGGCGCATCATCTTCTCGATCTCGCCGAACCGGACGAGACGTTCCACGCGGGCCGCTATGTGCGCGAAGCGGAGCGTGTGCTCGCCGAGGTGTGCGCGCGCGGCCGTCTCCCGATCGTCGTGGGGGGGACCGGGCTGTACATCCGCGCGCTTCTCCGGGGTCTCGACGTTCGGGTCGGCCGCCGCCCGGAGATTCGCGCCGAGCTCCGCGCGCGGTTCGAGCGGGAGGGGAGCCGCGCGCTTCACGTGGAGCTTGCGCGCGTCGATCCGGAGTCGGCCGTTGCGATCCACCCGAACGACGAGGTCCGCATCGCGCGCGCCCTCGAGATCTACCTCGCGTCGGGAGAGACGAGGAGCGAGCAGCACCGCCGCGCGCGCGGAGTGCGCCACGACCATCGTCTCGCCGGGCTCGATCCGCCCCGAACGGTTCTCTTTCGCCGGATCGACGAGCGCTTCGATCGGATGATCGCCTCGGGGTTCCTCGAGGAGGTGCGCGAACTTCTCGCGAGCGGATTCGATCCGGATCTTCCCTGCTTCCGCTCGCCCGGATACCGGGAACTGCTCGCGCACCTTCGCGGCACGATGAGCCTCGAGGAGGCGACCCTGCGGGCGAAGCGCGAGACCCGCCGCCTCGCCAAGCGCCAGATGACCTGGTTTCGATCCGAGGACGTGCGTTGGTTCGATCCGACCGAAGAGGGGGGAGCGGAAGAAGCGGCCGCGCGGATCGCGTCGTGGTTCGGCGAAGGTCGAACGAGCGGGTCGTGACGGTTCCAGGCGCGGAGCGCCTCGGTGGACGGTCGTTTCGGTCGCGGCTATACTGAGACCAGATCACTCGGGGGTTTTCTGGGGACACGATGCGGATTTCGGGACGATTCGCGGCTTGTTCCGATCGCGGGTCGGGCGAAATGGGCAGGGTGTCCTCCAATTGCCACGAATGGCGAAACGGTACACCACCGATTCCCCCGGAGGTGCTTCAATGAGAAAGGAATTCAGAGAGCATTCCCACCCGGCCGGTGGCTTCCGGTCGGTAACGGGTCCCATCGTGGGCGCGCGAATCACGGCGATCCTCGTTGTTTTGATTCTTGCCGGCGCCGCTTCGGCCGAGCCTCGTATTCCTTTTCAGGAGATCCGGGATGAGGTCGTTCCACACGGAGGAGAGTCTCTTCGTCTCGACGCCTGCTCGGTCGCGTACTACAACACCTGCTCAGGCTGGGTGTGGGTTTGGTCTTGGGGCTATGCGGAAGAGGCGGGTGTAGTGTTCGACTTGCCGTCGGAATGCGGGAAGACTCCGGGAACTCCATGCACGAACGCGGGATTCTGGTGGTACTGGCGGTACACACTGCCAGGCTACAACTACACCGTGACCTATCGAATGTATGCGGTGAACTCTTTGTTCTACAAGATTGGAGATCCTCTTGGATCGTTGAGTCATCAGGATCCGGTCGAGCGGTGGAACTACTATCCTGGGCTCGGCGCGACGGAGAGCGATCTTGTTGCGTTGACGGCGATGCCGGACTGGGGCGGGTACCCGTTCTTGATTACCGACAACAACGCCAAGAACCAGCAGGTGGGGTGCGCTCCGGTCCCGTCCGAGCAGCATACTGTCTACTACGGGAACTGGTACGACCCGTACGATCCCCCCGAGCCTTTGCTCGACGGCTTGGGCTTCGTGAACATTCTTATGGACGCGACGTTCTCCTGCGAGGAGACGTCGATCGAGCCGGCATCGTGGGGGGCGATCAAGACGCTCTTTCGGTAGCACCGCCGCGAGCCGGGGTCTTTGCGTCGCCTGCCCGTCCTTCCCGGGGTCCTGCGAGTGACCGGAAGTCTCCCGAGCCCTCCGCGGACGGGCTGGCGATTCGCCCGGTCGGTCCCCGGAGGCGGTCGCACGCCGCCGCGCTCCACACAACCTTCAGGCCCCCAGAAAGGGAACACCCGCCGCTCCCCGCTCTTGACTTCCCCGTTCCGCCGTGTTATCCATCGAGCGAACGGCTCGCGAGCGGGCATAGCTCAGTTGGCAGAGCATCAGCTTCCCAAGCTGAGGGTCGCGGGTTCGACCCCCGTTGCCCGCTCCATCTTTTCTCCGCGAGGAGTCCTCTCTCTCCGCACGTCGGTTTTTTTATGCGTCAAGAAACGCCGCGCGCGTCGGTTCCGCCTCCCCATCGCGCGTAGAGCGCGGGGAGCACGAGAAGCGTGAGGAGGGTGTCGCTCAGGATGCCGCCGATCACCACTGTGGCGAGAGGGCGCTGCACTTCGGCGCCGACGCCGGTGTTGAAGGCCATCGGGAGGAAGCCGACCGCCGCCACGCACGCGGTCATGAGCACCGGGCGGAGCCTCACCCGACACGCCTCGCGCACGGCCGTTTCGAGCGCATCCCCCGCGCGAAGACGCTGCTTGATGAACGTGACCAGCACGAGGCCGTTCAGCATCGCGACGCCCGAGAGCGCGATGAAGCCGATCGCGGCGCTCACGGTGAACGGCATGCCGCGGAGCGCCAGCGCCGCGACGCCGCCGACCGCCCCGAGCGGAATGCCGGTGGCGACGATCCCGACGTCGCGCGCGCGTCCCAGGCTGAAGTAGAGAAGCGTGAAGATGAGCCCGAGCGTGAGCGGCACGACGAAGAGGAGCCGGCGGTTCGCCCGCTGCATGTTCTCGAACTGGCCGCCCCACTCGAGCGAGTAGCCTTCCGGCAACCGCACCCCGTCGGCGATTCGCCTCTTCGCCTCGGCGACGAAGCCGCCGACATCGCGGTCTCGCACGTTGCATTGAACGGCGGTCCGGCGACGCCCCCACTCGCGCGGGATCGTCGTCGGCCCCTCGGTCTCGTGGATATGGGCGACGCGCTCGAGCGGCACCACCGCACCGCTCGCGGCGGGGATCCACGTGCCGGCGAGCGCGTCCGGGTCGGTGCGCGGCCCGTCGGGCAAACGGACGACGAGCGGGAAGCGCCGCTCCCCTTCGCGGATCTCGCCCGCGCGCACGCCCGCCACCGCTTCCACCGTTTCGAGAACCTCGCGCGCCGAGAGACCGAACCGCCCCGCGGCTTCCGGATCGACCTTCACCTCCAGCATCGGCTGCCCGGTGATCGGTTCGCCCGCCACGTCGGCGGCGCCGCGAATCCCGACGAGCACGCGCTGAACCTCGTCCGAGATCCTCGTCAAGACGTCGAGATCGTCCCCGTACACCTTGATCCCGATGTCGGACCGAATGCCGGCGATCATCTCGTTCATGCGCATCTCGATCGGTTGGCTGAAGACGAAGCTCATGCCGGGGAGCTCGCCGAGGACCTCGTCCATCCGCTGAACGAGCTCCGCTTGTGTGCGCGCCCTCGTCCATTCCCCGCGCGGCGTGAGCGCGAGGAAGATGTCGGTGAGCTCGATCCCCATCGGGTCGGTGGCGACCTCCGCGGTGCCGAGCCGCGACCAGACCCTCTCGATCTCGTCGGGGAACTCCTCGAGGAGCCGGTTCTCGATGCGGCGGTTGTATTCCATCGCGCTCTCCACCGACACCCCCGCGAGCCGCACGGTGTTGATCGCGATCGCCCCCTCGCCGAGCCGGGGCAGAAACTCCCCGCCCAAACGGAGCGCGCCGAGAGCGGCGACCGCGACCAACGCCGCCGCCCCCGCCAGCGTCCGGCCTCGAAAGCGCAAGGCGTAGCCCAGCGCCGGCGCGTACGCTCGGTGCGCCGCCCGCACGATCCACGGTTCCGTCCGGGCGCTCCCTCCGAGGAACCGCCGGAGAAGCGACCACCGGCCCGAAGGCCCGCCGCCGCGCTCCGACCCTTCCGCGCGCGAGAGGAAGAGGCTCGCCCCCACCGGCATCAGCGTCAGCGACACGATCAACGAGCCGGCGAGCGCGAAGACCATCGTGAGCGCCATCGGCCGGAACATCTTCCCCTCGATCCCCTCGAGCGTCAGGATCGGAAGGAACACGATGAGGATGATCAGCTCGCCGAACATCGTCGGCCTGCGCACCTCGAGAGCGGCGTCGCGGATCGTATCGAGCCACGGTTTGTTCTTCCGGCGCGAGACGTGGCGCTGGCAGTTCTCGATCATGATCACCGAGCTGTCCACGATCACCCCGAAATCGATCGCTCCGAGGCTGAGGAGGCTAGCCGCGATCCCCGCTTGAAGCATGAAGTGCCCGGCGAAGAGCATCGACATCGGGATGGCGGCGGCGACGATGAGGCCGGCCCGCAGGCTTCCGAGAAACGCGAACAAGATCGCGATCACGAGGAGCGCGCCGGCCGTCAGGTTGTGGCGAACCGTTCGGATGACCTGGTCCACGAGCTCGGTGCGGTCGTACACGACCTCGGCCCGCACGTCGGGCGGCAACGCCTTCTCTGCCTCGGCGAGCGCGGCCCGGAGCCCGCGTGTCACGTCGCGGCTGTTCTCGCCCATCAGCATGAAGCCGAGCCCGAGGACCACCTCGCCCTTGCCGTCGGCGGAGACCGCCCCGCGCCGGATCTCGTGCCCGATCCGGACATCGGCCACGTCGCGCACGCGCACCGGCGCCCCCTCTTCGGCGGCGACGACGAGATCGCCGATCTCCTCGACGCCGGGGGCGAGCCCGACGCCGCGGACTGTGAGGGCCTCGCCTCCTCGGGTGATCACGCCGCCGCCCACGTTCCGGTTGTTCGCCTCGAGCGTCTCCACGAGATCACGGAACGTGAGCCCGTGTTTGACGAGCTTCTCGGGTTGGACGACGACGTGGTATTGCTTCTCGAACCCGCCCCACGCGTTCACCTCGGCCACGCCGGCCGCCTTGCGAAGCTCCGGCTTGATCACCCAGTCGTGCAGCTCGCGGATCTCGATCAACGAGCGGTTCGGGTCGTCGGAGCGAACGACGTAGTGGAACACCTCGCCGAGACCGCTCGAGATCGGGCCGAGCTGCGGCCGGTCGACGCCGTCCGGGAGCAGGACGCTCTGCACGCGTTCGCTCACCAGCTGCCGGGCCTCTACGATCGGCGTGCCGTCGGCGAACGTCGCCACCACGTGCGAGAGACCGGTCTTCGACTGGGAGCGGACGTGAACGAGGCCCGGAAGACCGTTGATCGTGAGCTCGATCGGGAGCGTGATCTGTGCCTCCACCTCCGTCGGGTTCAGGGCCGGGGCGACCGTGTTGATCTGCACCTGCACCGGCGTCGTGTCGGGGAACGCATCGATGGGAAGCCGGAGGAGCGCGCGGACGCCGACGAGGATCCACGCCCCCGCGAGAAGACAAACCAAGAGCCGGTTGCGAAGCGAGAAGTCGATGATGCGGCCGAGCATGCTCTAGTCCTCCACGCAGCCCGCGCCGAGCCGCGAGAGGAGGAGCTGCGACTTCGCGAGGAACGCGCCTTGGACGACCACCGGCTCCTCCGCGCCGAGGCCCTCGGCGACCGCCACGAGGCCGTCCTCGGCCGCGCCGAGACGGACGGAGCGCGCCTCGAGGAGATCCTCTTCGCTCTTCACGAAGACGAACGGCCGCCCGTCGATCCACTGAACGGCCTCTCGCGGCACGGCCACGACCGGATCCGCGCCGCCGGCGAGAACGCGGGCGCGGGCGAACATCCGCGCGCGGAGCAAACCGTCCGGATCCGCGATCTCGGCCCGAGCGCGCGCCATCCGCGTCCGATCGTCCACTTCCGCGGCGATCCACACGAGCGCGCCGGTGAAAACGCGCTCGGGCACCGCCTCGAGAGTGATCTCGACTTCCTGCCCCAGGCGAACACGAGCGAGGTGCTTCTCGGGGATGTGGATCTCGGCCCACATCGTCGAGCGGTCCGCCAGCGTGAAGAGCGGCTTCCCCGCTTCGACCCGCGCGCCGCGCACCGCGCTTCTCGCGACGATCTCGCCTGCGAACGGCGCGCGCACGGCGAGAAGGGCGCCGTCCGAGGACGGTTCGTCGAGACCGAGCGCTTCGAGCCTCCGAGCGGCGGCGAGGTAGGCTGCCTCCGCTTCCTGAAGCTCCTTCTCGGAGCTGACCCCGCTCGCGCGGAGCGTTCGTTCGCGCGCGAGCGTCTGCTCGGCGAGGCGCGCGTTCGCCGCGGCTTCGGCGAACTCGGCCGACCCGAGCGCAGCGAGAACCCGGCCGCGCGCGACGCGGTCGCCAAGGTCCGCTTCGACCTCCCGGAGAACGCCCGCGACCGGCGCGACGATCTCGGCGAGAAGGTTCCCGTTGAACTCGATCGTGGCATAACACTCGACGCCGTCCCGCATCGGCCGGACCTCGGGCGGAGCGGACGCGATCCCCGCTTGCTCGCAGGATTCGGCGGAGGCGAACCGGATCTTGAGGCCCTCGCCAGGCGCGAGCGCACTGGCCCGCTCGGGGTGACAGATGCCGCATTCGTCCTCGTAGAGGTCGTGCTCTCCGCAGTAGGGCCGCCCCGAATCGAACGCGGCGGCCGTCCGCGCATCCGGGTTCGACGGCGTCGAATCGGCCGGCTTCCCGCACCCGGTCACGAGCGCGAGGCTCATCGCCAAGAGAACAAGGCGGATCGTGTTCATGATTTCTCCTTCCCGCGCGCCGCGCCGTTTCGCCCGGTCATCGCCCCGAGTCTCCCGGGGCGGCGGGTTCGATGGAACACGCGGAGATCGATGTCTCGCCGACGGCGCGCGCGATCTCCGCGACGGTGATGTGATAGCGGACGAGCCCGTCGGTGAGCCGCGCTCGGAGATCGACGAACGAGCGCTCCGCCTCGACGAGATCGAGATACCCGAGCTTTCCGTGCTCGTAGCCGATCCGCGCCGCCTCGAGCGCCTCTTCGGCGGCGGGGAGTGCGATCTCGCGAAGGACGGCGGCCTCGTCGTGCGCGTTCCGCGCCCCGGCGAGAAGATGCGCGAGGCGCGCCTCGAGATCGAGCGCCGCCGCCTCTCGCTCGCTCTCCGCGCGGGCGAGATCGCTCGCCGCCGCGCGGACCGCCGCGGAGTTCCGATCGAAGAGGGGGAGGGGGAGGGAGAGGCCCGCGACGAACGAGCGCTCGCCGCTCTCTTCCTCGCGCCGAAGTCCGCCGGCAACCGTGAGGTCGGGGAAACGCGACGCCTTCTCGCGTCGGAGCGCGGCCGCGATTCCTTCCCTCTCCCGCTCGAGGCGGAGAAGCTCCGGGCTTCGCGCGCCCCCGTCGAGCGAGAGGGCGAAATCGGCCGGATCGATCGGGTGCTCGAAGTCCCCCTCAACGCGCCCGAGCGACGCGTCGGGCTCGCCGAAGAGAGCGGCGAGCGCGCGGCGCGACGCTTCCCGCTCGCGCTCCGCGGCGTTCCGGGCGGTCTCCGCGAGGACGCGCTCGACCTTCGCGCGCGTTTCGTCGAGAGGAGGGACATCCCCGGCGGCGACCCTCCGTCCGGCCGCCTCGTGAATCGCTGCGAGGAGGCGGGCGTTCGCTTCGGCGAGCGCCGCGTGCTCCTCCGCCCCCCACACCCCGACGAACGCATCGACCGCGCGAAACCAGAGGTCGAGGCGGACCTCCTCCCGGTCCGCGCGCGCGGCCTCCCTCTCGGCCGCCGCCACCGCGGCGCGCGCCCCGCGCTTCCCGCCGATCTCGATCGTCTGCGCGATCCGGAGGGTGGTCTCCGCGCCGCTCCAACCGGCGCGCTCTTCTTCGCCGCCGAACCCCTCGGCTTCCCACTCGATCTCCGGGTTCGGGCGCGCGCCCGCCTGCTCCGACCGATCCTCGGCCGCATCGACCGCGCGCTCCGCCGCCCAAAGACCGGGGTTCCGCGCGACGATCCGGCGCCAGATTTCTTCAAACGTCAACGATTGAGCGGTTTCGGCCGCCTCCGGCCGCGAGCAGAGACCCCACGCGGCCGCGAGGCAGAGCGCCGAAACCAGGGCTCGTCTCCGACCCATCGACCCTCCTCGACTCCCTCCGCCCTCGGCGGAGAAGAAACGAACGGAACGCCCGGACGCAGGAACGCCGCGCGGGCGGACCCGCGTTCACGGGAGGCGGATGTCCGAGACGATCAGGCGGTTGGGGGCCGAGGCGCGCGTTCGTCCCTCAACAGGACCGAGGGCTCGACCGGCGGGGAAGGGGGGCGGAGCGCCGAAGGCTCCGCGAAGGAGACAACCGCAGGCGGAAGAGCGAGCGAGGAGTGGCAGAGGCAAGGGCAAGAGTCGCCCTCGTCTCCGTGTTCGTCCTCGCACGCCTCCGCACAGAAGACGAGGGGAAGGGACCAGAGAGCGAACAGCGCCGCGAGAAGCGCGAGCGCCGGTAGGCGCGCGTTCCATCTCATGCGGAGAAGTG
>VGIW01000110.1 GCA_016867715.1 Candidatus Eisenbacteria bacterium
AGGAGGACGTCGGGGGTCGCCGCGCTCCTTTTGCTCGCCACCATCGCGGCGGAGGCCGCGCGGAACCGTCCCGCGGACCGATCGGTTCTCGACGAGCACATCGCGAACATTCTCGCCACCGTCGAGGAGAAGGCTGCGCTCGTGGTCGAGGGGGACGCCGAGACGTTCGGTTTGCTTTATGCAACGGTCGTCGAGGGTAGAAGAAACGATCTCACCCTCTGGAATCCGGTTCTCGATCTTCTTCCCGCGGGCCCGCTCTTCGCGCGCTTCGCGCCGCTCGTCGAATCGCGGATCCCCGGATGGAAAGGGGCCGCTCTCGCCGAGGCGGTCCGCTCGGGCGTTCCGGTCTACGCGGCGTCGGAGAGCGACGAGGTGCGCCCGGGAGAGGGGTTTCGGCTCGAACCGTGGGGGATCCTCTTCCGCTACGCGCTTCCGCAGGTGGAGGGCGCGGATCGCGAAGGAGGCCTCGCGCTCTGGGATCGGTACCGGACGAAAGCGATCGAGCGGGTCTCGCCCCGGTCCGGCTATCTCGCGCGCGTCCTCGCCGCGTCGTATCCGATCCAGAAGAGCCGCGCGCTCTTCCTTGCGGGCCGAAAAGCCGAAGGGCTCGTTCTTCTCCAAAAGGCGCTCGCGATCGGCGGGGAGGCGGCGCCGGTTCTCAACAACGTCGCGCTCGCCTACGAGACGATCGGAGAGACCGAGAGGGCGCGGGAGCTCTACGCGCGCGCGGAGATCGTCTCCGCCGACGGGATCCCGACGCTGAACCTCGCGAGGCTCGATCGAAGGGAGGGGCGGGCCGAGGAGGCGGAGAGGCGCTTCCTCACCGTGATCGAGAAGGACCCGCGCCTCCGCCAAGCGGCTCTCCTCGAGTGCGGGGCGGCCGCGCTCGAGAGAAGCGCGCACGCGGAGGCGTCTTCTTTCTTCGAGCGCGCGGCGAGGGATCGCCCGTGGGAGGCGGGGCCATTCGTCGGGATGGGAGAGGCGCGCGTGTTGGAGGGAGATCTCGAGGGCGCGCGGTTCTTCTTCCGGCGGGCGGAAGAGAGGCGTTCCGGGATGGAGAGGCTCGGCGAGCTTCGCATTGCGGAGCGGCTCGAGGAAGAGGGGAGGAGGGGGGAGGCTGGGGAGGTCTACCGCGCGCTTCTCGCGAAGAACCCTTCGGACGAGGAGGCGCTCGACGGTTGGGCCCGTCTCGCGGTGTCCTTGATGCGTCCGGATGCTGCCGACTCGCTCTATGAAGCCGCCCTCTCGGCCGCGGTCGACCGCGCCGCCACGGCGAACCGGTACGCGTGGTTTTTGGCGGAGGGGGGCCGCCGTCTTGATCGCGCGCTCGCTCTCGCACGCGAGGCGCGCGCGCTCGAGCCGTCGAACGCATGGTTCGCCGACACGGAAGGATGGGCGCTCTTCCGTCTCGGCCGCTTCCGGGATGCGGCCGCGTCGTTCGAGGAAGCCCTCCGCGCGGGCCACCCCGGCGCGGACCTCCGATTTCGTCTCGGGTTCGCGCTCGTTCGTTCGGGGCGTGGAGAGGAGGGGCGGGAGAGACTCGAGGAGGGGCTTCGTCTCGATCCGGATTCGAGACACGCGCTCGAGGCGCGCGCGATCCTCGGTGGAGGCGATGCTACGGACGCGGCTCCTCTCCCCAGAAGATGACCCGGTTCTTTCCGGACCGCTTGGCCGCGTACAGGGCCTGATCCGCGCGCTCGAGAAGCTCGCGCCGCACGTCGGCGGTGGTGCTCCCCGCGGTCGTGTGGTCCGGATGGAGCGCGATGCCGATCGATGTCGTCAGGCGGAACGTCCCTCCTCCCTCGGCGGTGGGGAGCGGCGCCTCCTGCACGAGAGAGCGGAGGCGCTCGCAGATCACCTTCGCCTGATCGCGCGAGGCGCCGGGGAGAAGGATCGCGAACTCCTCCCCGCCGTAGCGCGTGACGAGGTCGATCCGCCGCACGTGATCGCGGAGAATCCCGGCGACCTTCGCGAGGACCGCGTCCCCCGCCGGATGACCGAACCGATCGTTCACTTCCTTGAAGTTGTCGAGATCGACCATGACGAGGGCGAGCGCGGTGTTCTCGCGGCTCGCGCGCTCCACCTCGCGAAGGATCTGCTCCTCGAAGAAGCGCCGCGTGAAGACCCGCGTGAGGAGGTCGACGTAGACGAGCTGCTCGAGGTGCTTCGCGCTCCGGATCCGCCCCGCCGCGAGGAGCGCGACGAACGAGAAGAACCCGAGCGCATGCTCGTCGAACGCGTTCGGCTCCGTATGAAGAACCTCGATTGCCCCGTAGATTTCCTCGCCCGCTCGAAGCGGAAGAGCAGCCGCGCTCCGCGCGTCTTCCTCGGCGGCGCGCGCGGCGAGGAGCGGGTCGCGCGCGAGATCGGGGACGTGGAGCGGGTCGCCACCTCGGCGAAGATGCTCGCGGAACGCGGCGGCGAGGAGCCCCCGGTCGGTCGGCTCAAAAGGAGGCGAGGGGGACGCGTCGGCGAGCGAGACGAAGCGGACCCGCGAGGCGGCGATCGTCTCCGACGCGAACCGGGCGATCCTCCGGAGGGAATCGGCCGGTTCGTCCTCCGGCGGCTCGCCGGCCGCTCCGGTGAGGATCGACTCGAGGGCTCGTCGGGTTTCGTCCGTGGCGAGTTCCGGCGGGAGGAGGGGTCGGAAGGGGAATCGGTACTCGTTCGCCGCCGGCCCCGGAGGTCGGAGGGTCACCAAGAGAAGGCCCCGCCGGTCGTGATAGACGACCGCGCCGTCGGCCGGGCCCTCGGGTGCGCCCCGCGCGAAGAGCCCCTTCGCCACGAGCGCCTCGAGGACAAGCCGGCAGGCGCCGTGAAGGGATGCGTCGCTCCCCTCGGTGAGGCTCTCCTCCACGACGCGGCGGATCGTTTCGTCGAGGAGGCCGACCGGAAGGACCTCCCGGAGAAGCGTGGCGTACTCGATGCGGCTCATGATCCCGGCTCCCCCGCGGCAACGATATACCAAAATAATTGTAGCATTTTGCGATCCGGCGGAGCAAGAGGCGACGGGGCGGGGTCGAGTCGGCCCTCCCGTACGTTCCCATTCTACCACGCCAGATCCCTCGACTGCCGGTGTGGTATTCTTGCCGCGGCATCCAGGCGAGGAGGTGGGTCCCATTCGCGAGCGGCGCGCCGAGCTTCTCTTCCTCGCGGGCATCTCCGCCCTTCTCGTCCTTCACGCTCTCTCGTTTCGCTACACGGTCGACGACGCCTTCATCTCCTTTCGCTACGCGGAGAACTGGGCGGAGGGGAAGGGGCTCGTCTTCAACCCGGGGGAGAGGGTCGAGGGGTACACGAACTTCCTCTGGACCGTTCTCCTTGCGGCGGCGCTCCGCGGGGGAGCCGAACCGGTGCTCTTCTCGCGGATCGCGGGGATCGTCTCGGGTCTTCTTATCCTTTGGGTATCGTTCTTCTATGCGCGAACGAAGCTCGCGAACCGCTCCGCGGCGGTTCTCCTCCCCGTCGCGATCGCCGCGAACGGCGCGTTCGCGCTCTGGTGCGGCGCGGGACTCGAGACGGTTCTTTTCGGTCTTCTTCTCTTCGCGGGCGTCGCGGCCGCCTCGTCGGCGGAGAGCTCGCGGGCGTTCGCGCGCGCGTCTCTCTTCCTCGCGCTCGCGTCCCTCACGCGCCCGGAGGGGGTCCTCGTCTACGCGGTCGTCCTCTTCGATCAGCTCGCGCTTCGCCGAACCGGCGTGAAGCGCGCTCTCCCCGGGGCGCTCGTCTTTCTCGTTCTTGTGGGGGGGCACGAGGCGTGGAGGATCGCCTACTACGGGGAGGCGCTCCCGAACACGTTTCGGGCGAAGACGGGGGGCGGCCTCCACGCGCTTCGGCGCGGGGCTTTCTATCTCGCCCGCTACCTGGGGCCGTTCGGGGGATGGACCGTTCTCGCGCCCCTCCCGCTCCTCTTCCTCGGCGGAATCCGGCGGTGGGAGCGGACGTTTCTTCTTGTCTTGATCGTTTATCTCGCGTCGATCGTCGCGGTCGGGGGCGATTCCCTTCCCTTCTATCGTTTCCTCGTTCCCGCGGTCCCCCTCTTCGCCCTTCTCGCCGTCTCCGGGCTCGGCCGGCTCCTCGGGGATCCGAGCGAGAGGGGAGGTGTTCGCCTCGCCGCGTTCGCGGTTCTTCTCGCCGTTCCTCTCCTCAACACGTTCGGCGGCGAGGCGCTCCGTTTCCTCGCCGAGGACCGGGATCGGGTCGAGCTTCATTGGAAGCCGATCGGCAAGTGGCTGGGAGAGCACGCGAGCGAGGGTTCGTCGGCGGCGGTGACGACCGCCGGGGCGATCCCCTACTACGCGAAACTTCCGACCATCGATATGCTCGGCATCAACGACCGCGCGATCGCCTCGCGCCGCATGCCCGAGATGGGCCGAGGAATCGCCGGTCATGAAAAGCACGACATGAAATACGTTCTCTCTCGAAGGCCGACCTACATCCTTCACTATCCCTTCCTGATTCCCGAGCCGGTCTTCTGGTCCGGCCAGTTCCGGACGCCGTGGAACCGCGGGCTCGAGGAGCTTCTCGAGAACGAGGCGTTCGACCGGGAGTACCGGGGGGAGAGCGCGGAGATCCTTGCCCCGGGGGCGAAACGCTCTCTTCATCTGGTTTACTTCAAGAGGAAGGAGGACGCGTCGGATTGAAGCGAAGGAGTCGCCTCCCGTCGGAGCGGCGCCCGCTGATCGCTCTCCTGTTCGTCTTTCTCGTCCTTCTCGCCGCGAGGGTCCTCTCGTGCCCGGATCTCGGCTGGCATCTCCGCGCGGGGGAACGAATCGTGGAGGAGCGCGCGATCCCCGCGACCGACACCTTCACCTACACCGCGGCGGGCAATCCTTGGCGCGTCAACCAACCGCTCGCCGAGGTGCTTTTCTACGCGGTGAATCGCGGGTTCGGCCCGGCGGGTCTCATCCTTCTCCGCGTCGGGATCGTTCTTCTCGCGTTCCTTTTCGTCCTCCGCGCGAGCCGGCTCTCCGAGGAGCGGAACGAGCTTGTCGCCGCGGGCATTCTCCTTCTCGCGATGCTCGCCTGTTCCTCGCACATGCTCCTGCGTCCGAACACGATCTCGGCGATGTTGCTCGCGGTCGCCGCGTGGAGCGTGGAGAAGATGCGGCGCGGACGTCCGGTGCGGTTCTGGTTCCTTCCGTTCCTCTTCGCGGTGTGGGCCGAGGTGCATCCGGGGTTTCTCTTCGGCGCGGGGCTTCTCGCCTGCACGGTCGCCGGGGAGGCGGTGCGGCGAAAGGTCCCTCTTCTCCGGGGCGATCTTCCGATCCTCGACCGGCGCGCGTTAACGAGGCTCGCGCTCGTTTCGGTTCTCGCGGTCGGAGCGGCCGTCGGGCTCGCCGCTCTCGTCAACCCCTCGCGGGCTGCCGCCCCGCTCCTCCCGATCGGACTCCTTCGCTCCGAGTATTTCTTTGGGGTGCTGGACGAGTTCCGGCCGGCGAGCCTCTCGCGCGATTGGTTCTTCGCGGTTCTCTTTCTCCTCGCGATCCTCTCGACGATCCCGAGGAAACGGCGCGACGCGACCGAGATCCTCCAGCTTCTTCTCTTCGGGCTCTTCGCCGCCCGCGCGGTCCGCCTCATTCAACCCTTCGCAATTCTCGCCGCCCCGATCGCGATCCGGAATCTCGCGCCCCTCGCGAACCGGATCGCACCGGACGCATCGCAAGCCGGCCGCCTCGGGCGTGCGCTCCTGGCGGCCGGAATCCTCTGGCTCGGGGTGTGGTGGTGGAAGAACGACCCGCTCCGCATCCCGGTGCCGCCCGAGTGGAGCATGCGCCGCGACACGTGGGCGTGGGGGAGCGCGAACTACCCGATCCGCGCGTTTCGCTTCCTCGATCGGGAGAAACTCCCTGGAGAGGTCTTTCATCCCGATCGCTATGGAGGTCCGTTCATCTGGTACTTCCATCCGAAGCGAAAGAACTTCATCGACGGGCGGGTGGAGGTCTTCGGCGAGGAGTTCTGGAAGAACACGTACGCCCGCATTGTCGCCCGGGGCCCCGGGTGGGAACAGCTCCTCGCCCGGTATCGCGTGAACACGCTCCTTCTCGCGATCGACCCGAGGGGGGGCGCGGATCCTCTCAGCCTTGCGGCGCCGGCGCATCCGGAGTGGGCGCTCGTCTATTTCGATGATGAGGCGATGATTCTTGTGCGAAGGAACGCGATGCGCCCCGAGGATCGGGATCGTCTCGTTCTCGAAGGGGTCGATCCGCGGGCGGGCTCTTCCCCGCGAACCTACGAGGAGGAGATCCTCGCGCGGGCCGGACTTCGAAGGTGCCGGGAGGCGGGGCGCTCGCAAAGGGCTCTGCTTCACGAGTGGGAGCTTCTCGCGCTCCGCGGGGGATGGTCCGCGATCGCCTCGACGGGGGACGAATGGCTCGCGGTGCGGGGGCAAAGGGGGCTTCGGTACGCGCTCCATCTTCTTCGGGGCGAATCCCGTTTTCGCGCGGGGGATTGGGAGGGAGCGCGCGGGGACTGGGAGAAGGCGGGGGAAACGCCCCGGGCGCATCTTAACCGTTTATTGATCAAGTATGTGGAAGAAGGCGGAATCGAGCGTCTGGTCGAATCCGGCGGGGAGGACCCGCCCGGCGCTCTCGCGCGGCTCGCCGATCTTCTTCGGGACGCGGGGGACTTCGCGGCGGCGGCGGATCTCCTCCGTGAGGCGGTGCGGATCGGGGGGCGGCCGGAGCATCGAAACGAGCTCGCGTGGACTCTTCTCGATGGGGGCGGGGACGCGTTCGAGGCTCTTCGCGAGGCGCGGTCGGGCGTCCGCGCTCTTCCGGATGACGCCTACGCGCGGGGAACCCTCGCGCGGGCGCTCGAGCGGGCGGGGGACCTCGAGGGGGCCGAGAGGGAGCTTCGCGAGGCGATCCGCCTGCTTCCTTCGGACGACTACCGAACTCGGGCGTCGATGAGGGGACGGCTCGCGCTTCTTCTTTCCTTGGGGACGGCCTCGCCGGAGCGCCGAGCGGAAGCGCTTGCCGCCGCCGCCGAAGCGCTCCGCGACGATTTCGAAGCGGACGCGAAGGAGGATCTTCTCCGTCTTCTCGCGCGCGGCGGAAGGGCCGAGGAGATCGCTCGGCTCGCGCTCCGCGAGGGGGAGATCCGCAACCGCGCGAGCCGAAAGGAGGGAGGACCCGTGCTCGCCGATCGCGGGCGCTATATCTATATGGAGATCCTTCGCGACCTCGGCCTCGACTACGACGAGATCCGTCGGCTCGCGGACCGCCACACTCCCCGAACGAAGGACGATGCGCAGAAGGGCAGGAACCTCCGATAACGAGGCGAGCCGGCGGCTCGACGAGGCGGCATCTCGGTCGGCCGAATCGATCCCGGGTCCCAAGCGATAGAGCCTACTGATTCGCCCGCCGTCCTTGGCTGGGCAGCGCGCCGAAGCGAACGGATATTCCTTGACCCGCAGAGCAATCCGGTTTACGCTCGCGCTCACGATCCATCCCGCGACAAGGAACGGCCACACATCATGCACCGCACGTACCATCTCTTCTTCTCGTACGCGCGGAAGGACAACGAGCCGAGGAATGACGGGGGCGGAGGCTGGGTCACCGCGTTTCACGACGAGCTGCTCCGCCGTCACAAGCTCTACTCTCGACGGGAACTGAAGATCTTCTTCGACAGACAAGCCATCGACGTCGGCAGCGACTGGAAGCGCGACCTCGGCGAGGGGCTGCGCTCCTCGCGTCTCTTCCTCGCCTTCCTCTCGCCGAACTACATCGTGAGCCGGAACTGCCTCTGGGAGTGGGAGGAGTACCTTCGACGCGAGCACTCGGCGGCGCGCGGCGACGACGGCATCACCCCGATCTTCTTCGTCCAGCCAAGCGACCTGCGGCCGAAGGACCGCCAAGCGATCCGCGATTGGCTGGTCGACGTGCAGCGGCGTTATCCCTGGTTCGAGTTCGCGCCCGACCGGTTCGGTGACGAGGAGGAGAAGCGCGTCCGCCCGTGGCTGGACGACCTCCATCGCCGCAATCGCGACGTGACCTGCGAGCTGCAGGACTGGTTCGACCGCGGGCCCGAGGTGCTGCTCGAGCTGGACGCGGCCGAGCGCTCGGCCGAGGTCCGCGCGGCGCCTCGTTCACCCGCCGACGACCTGCGCACTCTCGCGGAGCGGCTCGACGCGATCGACCGGCGCATCGCCTCGCGCCTCGACCGCATCGCCCTGGCCGACCTGGCGCCGGGCAACGTCGTCCGCAGCCACGAGCACTTCGTCGGCCGGCATGCCGAGCTGAGCCGGTTGCACACCATCCTCATGACCGGCGGCCCGCAGAGCGGCGGCCGCGGCATGGGCGGGCGCGGGATGATCGCAGCCGCGCACAGCCCCGGCGGGCTCGGCAAGACCGCCCTCGCCCGCCAGTACGCTCATGCCTACGCCGAGTTCTACGCCGCGGGCGGGACATGGGAGATCGGCTGCGAGAGCATCTCGTCGATCGGGCTGGCGCTGCTCAAGCTGACGGACGATCCGCGCCTCGCGACGGCCGGGCAGGGCATCGTGGTCCCGCTCGCGTTGAACGAAGAGCAGAAGGCCGACCCCGACAAGGCGGCCACCGCCATCCTCGACCACCTGAAGAACCTCACCCGCGCCCGGGTGGCCCGCCTGCGCGAGGAACTACGGCGCCACCCGGAGCGGCATTCCCCGGACGATGACCTTCCCATTGTCGAACAGCCGCGATGTCTCCTCATCCTCGACAACGTCGACCGGGCGGAGCTTCTGAGCGCGGAGCAGGTCGCCTTCCTCCCGGCCGAGGAGTGGCTCGAAGTTATCGTCACGACGCGGTTCGACCCGGCGCAATTCGGCGTCGGCGAACGCTGGCAACAGACGTTGGAGATCGAGCCGCTCCCCGATGCCGACGCCCTCGATCTGCTGCGCGAGTTCCAGCCGGGCCACCGCTTCGCCGGCGAGGCGGCGGAGCAGGCCGCCATCAAGATCGTGGAGGCGCTCCGCGGGTACACGCTCGCGGTGGAGCTGGTTGCAGCCTACCTCGGGGTCCATGCCGCGGAGGGCTACCAACCGGCGGAGTTCCTCCAGCGGCTGTCGGACGAAGGCCTGCTCGTCGTCGACATTCTGCAGGGCGAGACCGAGGTCGCCGCGAAGATCCGGCATTCGCAGAAGCAGGTCGGGGCGGTGCTGGACTGGTCGATCGCGCGCCTCAGCCACCCGGCGCGGACGGCGCTCGAGTTCGCGGCGCTGCTGCAGCCCGACCAGATCCCGATGCCCTGGCTCGAGACCCTCACCCGCGAGGCACACCCGTCGGAGCTTGCGGACCGGCCCGGCCACCCGTCGAAGTGGGCCAGTGCCTGGCGCGAGCTGCACGGCCTCCGGCTGCTTCATCCGGCCGAGGAGATCGAGGACGCGGATCGACGCGCGGGCACGTTGCCGCCGCTGGTGCGCATCCATCGGCTCGTCGCGGAGCGGGCGCGGAAGGAGACGGCGCGGCCCGACGAGAGGCTGGCGGCCGTGGATCGGTTCTTCCTCGAGGTTTCTTACCTGTTTCAGGAGCAGGTAGGCAGGGGGGAAGACGCCGCCCTGCGAGCGCAGCATCCGTGGCTAAGGGACCACCTCAGCCACCTCATCGCCAGCCACGCCTCAGCCACGCTGCTTCGATCGGCACAGGTCGCCGCTGACTTCGAGGGCGAGCATGGCTCGCTCAGCCGTGCGCTCGGCTTCACCGAACGCATTCTGGAGGCGAAGAGTAAGCTCCTCGCGGGCCACCCTGACTCCGAGGACCTCGCGCGGGACGTGTCGGTGAGCTTGAACAAGATGGGGGACTTTCTTTCTCGTCGGGGTCTTCCGGGGGACGCGGAGGCGGCGCTTCGGCATTACGAGCGGAGCCTGGCCGTGAGCGAAGGGTTGCTCCGTGCGAATCCGGAGAGCGCGTTGGCGGCGCGGGACGTGTCGGTGAGCTTGAGCCAGATGGGGGACTTTCTTTCTCGTCGGGGTCTTCCGGGGGACGCGGAGGCGGCGCTTCGGCATTACGAGCGTTGT
>VGIW01000111.1 GCA_016867715.1 Candidatus Eisenbacteria bacterium
CCGATGCGCTCCACGGCACCGGAGCGGAGGAAGGCCGGGAGCTGGTCGCGGGTCAGTCCAGCCGACTCGAGCTGCACCGGGCGGAAAAACCCGGTGATTCCGGCGGCGCGGAGCCTATCGGCAGGCTTGTCGGGTTCCTCGTGATGGCGCGTTTTGTCGGCACGGCTCTTTGACATGCCGACAATATGCGCTATACCTCAGCTCCTGTCAACACAAAACGTCGGCACATATCCGCGAGTGCCGACACTTTTAGTCATTCCGTCGCCCGCCCCCCCGTCACCTCCCCCAGCATCCGCACGATGTCGCCCTCGATGGCCCGGATGTCGGACTCGATCTCCTCGAGGGGGCGGGGCGGCGTGTAGCGGTAGAAGTAGCGGTTGAAGTTGATCTCGTAGCCGATAAGGCCGACGCGGCCGTCCTTTGGGTCGCGCTTGGCCGTGTCGATCCAGGCGTCCGGGACGTGGGGTCTCACCTCGCGCTCGAAGAAAGCGCGAACGCTGGCCGGCACGCCTTCGGTGTCCACAGGGCCGTCGCCCCCGGGCAGCGGAACGCTCTCGGTGTCGCGCAGCTCGGGATCGGGCTCGAGGTTGCCGTCGGCGTCGCGGCAGATGGCCGCCGTCTCGTCGCGCTCCGAGAGTGCCGAAAGGATCGCCTCGCGGGTCGGCGCCGGTAGCTTCATGCCCACCTTCCGGGTGGCCGCATGGAGCGCACCCTCGAACTCGGTGCGATCCTTGAACAGGGTGCCTGGGAGCCCGCGCACCAGGATACGGATCGCTTCCTGGAGCTTGCGCCCCTCGGCCTGCTCCGTCGCTCCTGCCGCGCCCTTCTTCTTCGACTGCGCGAGGGCCTGGAATCCCCTCTCCTCCTCGAGCCGGGGGACCCGCTCGGGACTCGCCTGGAAGTTGAGCCGGAGCGGCCGCTCGACGGTGATCTTGCGGAAGCCGAAATGCGTGGTCGGGAAGATGCGGCTGACGACCGCCTCTTCCTCCTTGCCGTCTTTCGTGATCCGCCCTGTCCCACCGTCCTTGAAATCGGTAAGGAGCTTCACGATGTCCCGCGCCTTTTCCGGCGGGATCTCGCGTCGCTTGTCGCCGAGGCTCTTGCGCATCGGGACCCAGAACGAGGTCGCGTCGATGAGCTGGACCTTGCCCTTGCGCTCGGCGCGCTTCCGATTGGTCACGACCCACACGTAGGTGGCGATGCCGGTGTTGTAGAAGAGCTGCTCGGGGAGCGCGATCAGGGCTTCGAGCAAATCGTGCTCGAGGATGAAGCGGCGGATCTCGCTCTCGCCGCTCCCGGCGTCGCCCGTGAAGAGCGGCGAGCCATTCATAATGATGGCGACGCGCGAGCCGCCGTCCTTCGGCTCCTTCGCGTGGACCAGCATGTGCAAGAGGAAGAGAAGCTGGCCGTCGCTGATCCGCGGAAGACCAGGGGCGAAACGGCCCGAGGCGCTACGCTCGTGCTCGGCGCGCACGGCGTCTTCGTCGCGCTTCCAGTCCTTGCCGTAGGGCGGATTGGCGATCAGGTAGTCGAAACCGCGTCCCGCGTGGCGGTCGTTGGACAGGACGCTGCCATAGGCAATGTTGTCCGCGTCGCGTCCGGTCGGGTCCTTCATGTAAAGGTCCGACCTCGAGACGGCCCACGTCTCGGGATTCACCTCCTGCCCAAAGAGGTGGATCTCGGCGTCCGGGTTGATCGCGGGCCGGATGATCTCGCCGTTTCGGCGCCAGCCGATGGTGATGTGCTCCTTGGTGATCATGAGCATGCCGCCCGAGCCGCAGCAAGGGTCGTAGACCGTGCACACGATCCCCTTGCGCCGGATACGGTCCTGGTCGCCCGCGAGCATCAGGTCCACCATCAGGTGCACGACATCGCGCGGCGTGAAGTGCTCGCCGGGGTTCTCGTTCAGCGCCTCGTTGAACTTGCGGATCAGCTCTTCGAAGATCGTGCCCATCGTCGGGTTGTCGATCTTGTCCGGGTGGAGGTCGACGTTCTTGAAGCGCTCGAGGACTTGGAAGAGCAGGCCCGCCTCGTCGAGCTTGGCTGTAGTGTTGTCGAAGTCGAACTTCTCAAGCACCTCGCGCATGTTCGGGCTGAACCCGGCGATGTAGTTGCGCAGGTTGGCCGCAAGGTGAGGCGCGTCGGCGAGCAACTTCTCGAAGTCATAGCGGGACGTGTTGTAGAAGGCGAAGCCGGACGCCGTGCGGAGGTCGCGCTCAAGGTTCTCCAGACCCTTGCCCTTGAGCTTGGCCTGCGTCGCGAGCACCCTCTCCTTCGTATCCGCAAGCACGCAATCAAGGCGGCGTAGCACCGTGAGCGGGAGGATGACGTCCTGATACTTACCACGCTTGAAGGTGTCGCGAATGAGGTCCGCGACACCCCAGAGGAAGCTGACGATCTCGCTGTGGTTCATCTCTCCCTATCCATTCTCTTGAGTGGGCACCTTCGCCGTCCCGAATCCCAGCAGCATCGTGAGGACCTCGCCCTCGAAGGACTGGTCGGACGACATCGAACCGTCGGAGAGTACGAAACCGGCGACGCCCGCAGGTGCCAGGTGGTGCCCGATGGGCTGCACCGTTGATGCGCCTCGTTCTGAACCCAAAGGGAACAATCGAGCGGATGCCGAAAGCGATCTACCCCCCGATCACCAACTCCTCCTCGCTCCGCTTGCGGAGAATGATCGTCTTCCCCTCGTTCGCGAGGAACTGATCGAACATCTCGCGGAGCTGGGGCGCCGCCTCGACCGGAAGCTCGGTCTCGTCGAGCGTGTACTCCATCAGGTACTCGATCGTCCCTTCGAAGCGCGAGAAGGTCATGTGGACCTTGCCGAACGGCTTCCGGTACTCCTGTTCCTCGGGGAGCGAAACGACCGCGTACCCTTCCGGCACGCGGAAGCGCGTCTTCTCCTCCCCTCTCTCCTCGAACGCGAAGCGGATCGGAAGGCTGCGCGCGTCGCCGACCGCGAAGTATTGGAGCGGAACCGACCGCCCGAAGAGAGCGGCGGAGAGGACGAGCGTGTCCCCCCGCTCCTCGACGAGCTCCGCCGGATAGGCGATCGTGCCGCGGAACCGGTAGTCCTCCTCGTTCGTGAGGCCGCGCGTGTCGGCCCAATCGCCGAGCGCGCAGCCGGCGGGGAAGTTCTGGCCGGCCCACACGCGCCGCGTTTCTTCCCCGCGCTCGTCGCCGCCCACGTAGAAGCGCTCCCGGAAGACCCGATTCGCCTCTCCGCGCCCCACGCACTCGATCGACTTCTTCCACGCGCCCGACTCGTCGCGGGAGAGCTCGCCCTCAAGAGCCCAGCCGTTCCGGCTCGACGAGGAGACCGGAACGGGAAGCCACTCCGGCTCGTCCCCCGCGCGGACGACGAGCACCATCTGCCCTTCGATCGACGCCGCCGGATCCTCGATCCCCGCCGCCTTGTCCGTCGGGTCCAGGAAGAAGACGTCTCCTTCCGAACGGGCCACGGCGAGCGCGCGGTCGAACTGGAGGAGCGCCGGGAACTCGGTCCGCACCGCACCGTGCTCGTTCGTGGAGACGATCGCGAAGTCCGCCTCGACCTCGGCCACGCGGAGCATCCCGACGAGGATTCCGGCGAGGTCCTTCGGCGCGATCTCAGGAAGATCGAACACATCGACCGGCCGGTTGGGGAAGTACCCGTCGCGGCCCAAAGGCAGATCGAGGACCTCGTAGCGGTCCTGCACGTAGCGATAGATCGCCGCGATCTCTTCCCTCTGGGTGGTCGGCTCTTCCGAGGGAGGCGCGCTCATCGAATCCGCCATCCCTTCCTCCGCTCCCTCTCCCGGAAGGGAGCCCGCCTCTCCTCCTCGGAGAGCCTCCTCGGCGACCCTCCGCTCCACCTGCTTCGCCGCCTCGTACGACTCGATCGCTTCGCGGGCGAGCCCTCGGAGAATCCGGTCGCTTCCTCCCAAGGTGAGCGCTTGGGTGACCCCCTCCGCGTACCACTCGAGGACCTTCGACCAGTTCGCCTCGAAGTTCGGGCTGAACACGATCCGCGGCATGACGTCGCCGAGAGGAGGCGCGAAGGGCTCCCGGACCGCCGGCCTTAGGTTCTTCTGCCGCCAGATCCATTGGAACACCTCTCCCCTCGCGGTCGCAGTGCTCTTCTGCTCCGGGTCCTGGATCCGGAGGCTCTTCAGCGCGTTCGACCACCACGGGTTTTGCATCGCGTAGCTTTGGGGGAAGTTGTAGCTCATCTCCATCCGATAGGTCGGAAGGCGCGATGCGAAGACCCGATCCTGGAAGCCGAACGCCTCCTCCCCCTCGACCGTGTAGTGCAGGGTGACGACGCACGGGATCGGCAGGTCCTCGAGGCGGAAGACAAGGTCCTTTACGCGTTGATAAATCTCCCCCGCGTCCGGATAGGCCGAGCGGACCTGGATGCGATCCGCCGGCACGGGAACGCGATTCCCCTTGCGACCCACGATCTCGAGGCTGTGGTGCGTGATCACCTGCCCGGCGAGGTAGGGGACCGCGTACTCGCGCATCGCCGCCGCGCCCCCCTCGTCGAGAACGGCGAACTGTCTTGAGTAGCGGTTCGTCGTCGTGTAGCGCGATCCGAGCGCGAGCGCCGCCGCGCGGTCCGCGGCGAGGCCGCCCCGCTCCGTGTCGGAAATATCGCGCCGCGCGACCTCTCCGGTGTACTCCACGTCCACCGTGACGTCGTCGAGGAGACAGACCAGGCTCTCCCCCGAGTACTTCTTGAAGAGATCGTTCCAGAACTGCTCCGTCTTCGGCCCCGCGTGCCCAACCCCGAAGAGAAGCAGAAACGCGGCGAGACCCCAGGCGGCCCGCGTCACGCTCTTCATGTTCCTCCCCCTTTGATCCCCGATGCGATCGTCCATGCTCGTCCCGCGCCCCGCGCCCCGCGCCCCGCGCGCTCGCCGGCGCGCCGCGGGAGGCGCTATTCGTGCTCCGCCTCCTCGACTCCCGAGGAGGCCCCCTCGTCCTCTTCGAAATCGAAATCGTCGTCGTCGAGTCGATCCACGGAGTCTCCGGTCACCTCCGCGTAGCAGACCTGGCAGAGATAGTAGCCGTCGTATTCCTGAGCGCAGCCCTCGCAGAGCCACGCCTCGCACCGATAGCAAGTCTCCACGGCGTTCGCGCTGCCGCAGGTCTGGCAGGTCATGGATCCTCACCGCCCTTTCTCTCGACCGATCTGCGCCTCTCGACCGATCCTGGCCGAGGGGCCGATCGCTCCGCTCTCCCCCCGGGAGAACAGGAAGAAACCCTTCGTGACTATCCCCCAAACAACGCCCGAAAGCTACTCCCGGAGGTCCGGGAACGCCAACGAAAAGCGGGAGGCTTCTCGCGCGATCCGCCCTCTCCCCGATACCTCGAAACGACTTGAGTCCACATCTTCAACCACTTGTCAATGCACCTGTTTCACGTTCGCATCGGGCGAGAGCTCTCGGTCAGCCGACCGCGAGCTCCTCCCCCGGACGGAGGACGCGGACCTTCGCCCGTCCGCCCACCTTCTCGACGAAGCGGTCCGCGGTCGCATCCAGGATCGGGAAGGTCCCGTAGTGGATCGGAACCGCTGTCTTGGCTCCGCAGAGCGCGACCGCCTTGGCGGCCGAGTCGGCCCCCATCGTGAAGCGATCGCCGATCGGGACGAACGCGACGTCGATCGAGAAGAACTCGGGAAGTAGCCCCATGTCGGAGAGAAGACCGGTGTCTCCCATGTGGTAGACGGTTTTCCCGTCCATCTCGATGATCATGCCCGAGACCGGTCCGGTGTGGATCGCCGCGACCATGCTGAAGCGCACGCCCTTGGAGACGATGCTCCCCCCGATGTTCATCGGCTCCACCGGAATCCCCTGCTTCTCCGCTTCGCTTGTCACCTCGAAGAGCGAGACGACCGTCGCGCCGGTCCGCTTCGCGATCGGGTACGCGTCCCCGAGGTGATCGCCGTGCGCGTGCGTGAGCACGAGAAAGTCGAGCGCGGTGATCTCTTCGGGACGAACGGCCGCTTTCGGGTTCCCCGTGAGGAACGGATCGATGAGGATCGTCCGGCTCCCGGCGATCCATACGGCCGAATGGCCGAGCCATCTGACCTTCATGGCCCCCTCCTTCTCTGTCGAATCCGAGAATCGAAGACGGACCGAGTATAGGCGGGAAGCGCGCGGGAGGCAAGATGCCCGGGAAGGAGCGCCCTTCCCGGGCGGGCGGAGCGAAGGTCGGTCTCGGCTAGCCTGGATGATGCACGCGTTTTCGTCGCGAGGACGCGGAGCGCGTGCCGAGAGGCCGACCTGGACGAGCCGCTCCCGGAAACGTAGCCCCGGCCCCCCGGCGCGCTAGGACTTGTCGCTCGTAACCGTCGCGACAAGATCCAAGCGCGCCACGGGTCCCTGTTGAGGAAGCGGCGACGGAAGGGAAGCCTTGCAGGCGTCTTCTCGCGCGACCGAGGCGGGCACCCGTCCCGGAGGGACGGGTCGCCGAGGAAGCTCCCGGAGCGCGGAAGCGCGGAGGGAGATCTGCGGCCGCAGTAGGAAACGCGTGCATGATCCAGGCTAAGGCCCGGAGGAGAAGTGGAACGAATAGCGGACGACGGTCTCGCACCCCGCCTCGGGGGAGAAGATCCACGCCCGCATCCGCTCGAGAACGCACGCCTCCATCTCCGGATCGTGGAAGGTGCGGGAGAGGATCTCGGCGCTCACGACCCGCCCCGAGGCGTCGATCACGAAGCGGACGCCGATCTCTCCCTCCTGGTCCGGGTTCCGAAGAAGGCTCCGGTTGTAGCAGCCGCGCACGCCCCCGCGATGTCCCTGCACGACGCGCGCGATCTCCGCTTCTTCGCGGCAGCCGCCCCCCTCGAGATACGGAAGCTCTCCGCTCCCCCCGAGCGCGCCTCGGTCCTCGAGGATGATCGCCCGCCCGCCTCCGTCCCCGAACGAGGCGACGAGCTCCTCGGCGCGCTGCGTGGCGACCCCGCCCCCGAAGCCGCTCCCCACCCCCTCGCCGAAACCGATCCCGGCGGCCCCGCGCGCGGGAAGGCCGGTCGACTTCCGCACGTCGCCGACCCCGCGAAGAAGCTGCGCGATTCCATCTGATGCGTGAACCGTTCCACCTTCAAGGGACGAGACGCGCGTCCCCTCGTTTGTCCCGCCGAGGTGCCCGAGCACCCCCATCTGGGTGACCCGGGCGAGCGGGTCGCCCCCTCCCCCTCCGCTCTTCCGTCCCTTCGGAGGGGGCGCCGGCTCCTCGCCGCTCCGCCGCCCCGGGTTCCTGCTCGCGGGCGTCTCCTCGATCCGCGGCGGAAGCGGGCGGAAGCGCTCGAGCGGCGCCGGAAGCTCCTCGGCGAGACGGAGCGCGAGCGGCTTCGGATCCTCGATCCCCCAGACGCCGATGGGGAACTCCGCCGTCCGCCCGCGCGTCGCGATCACGGCGCCGAGCGAGAGATGCGCGGCGAGCGAGAGGAGCGCGATCCGTCCAAGCGCCCTCCACTCCCCCGACCGAGACGCGAGCGATCCGGCGCTCATGGTCTCCCCTCCCCCGCCGGCTCCTTCTCGACCGCGGCGAGCGCGAGATCTTGATAGCCGGATTGATGACACGTGAACAACACGCGGTAGAGGACCGCGAAGGGAACCCTCCGGTCCCCTTCGATGAGAAGGCGCCGCGAGCCGGGATCCCCGCCCGCCGCCTCCGCGAGCGCGGCCCCGAGCCCGGGGACAAAGAGCCCGCTCCCCGCGAGGATCTCTTCGCGGCCGAGGACGCGGTCCTCGCCGATCGTGACGCCGTCGGCGGCGATCGCGAGCACGAGGTCCCCCTCCCGCACCCCCTCGGGGGACGAGGACTCCGGAAGCTCGAGGTCCTGCGCCGCGTGGAGGAGCGCCCCCTCCGGCGAAAACGACTTGAGAAGAAAGATGAGAAGGATCGTGAGAATGTCGACGAGGGACGTCAGGGTCAGGATCCCCGCGCCGCTTCTCTTTCCTCGGATCCGGCTTCGGGCGATCATCGGGGCCCTCCCGCGCCCGTCTCTCCGGGCTCGTGCAGCGCCGAAAGGGCGATCTCCGCGAAGCCGCCCTCACGGCAGACATCCATGATCGCGACGACCTCCTCGTAGGAGATCCCCGACTCCGCGGCGACGGTGACGCGCGTCTCTTCCGGATGCTCGCGCCGAACCGACGCGAGAAGGGACGCGAGCGCGCCCCGGTCGATCGGCCCGTCCTCGCGAAGGATCGTCGGGAGGAAGCCGCCGCTTCCGCCGACCGTCACGCCCGCCTCCGCGACCACGACCACGAGGTTCAGCGCGCTCGCCTCCGGCGCGACGTCGATCCCGCTCTCCCCGCTCCCGGCCGGCGGGATCTCCAGCTCGAGCACGGTGATGTTCGCGAAGACCGCCGCGAGAAGGAGAACCGGCACGAGAACGGTGAAGAGGTTCATCAAGGGAACCATGTCGAGATCCGCCGTCCGGTCCTTGGGAAGCGTCTTCCGTCCGGGGATCATTTCATATCCCCCGAGACCACGAAGTCGACGAGCCGCTCCTCGCGCGCGCGGACGCCCGTCTTCGATTCCTCGTACGGATCGGCTTGCGGCGTCCGGTTCCACTCCTGAAGGAGGTTCGTGAGCACGGCGAGCCTCGACTCCGCCTCCTCGACGAGCCGGTCCGCGCGCGCGCCGAGAAGCCCGTGCGCCGCGAGCGACGGGATCGCGACGAGGAGCCCGAGCCCGGTCGTCGCCATCGCCACGCTGATGCCGGCGGCGAGCGCCGCCGTCCGCTGCGCGGCGGGAACGTTCGCGAGCGCGTCGAAGGCCATGATGAGCCCGACGATCGTGCCGAGAAGCCCGAGAAGCGTCGCGAGGTTCGCCGCGACCGCGAGGAGCGAGATCCTCCGGTGCACGACCGGGATCTCGCCGAGGTACGCCTCGTCGAGAAGACTCTGCAGCTCCTCCGGACGATGGCCGTGCCGCACGCCGAGCACGCTCCGCGCGACGCGCCCGAACGGAGTCCGGCTCCGATCCGCCACCGCCCGCGCTTCCTCGATCCTCCGATCCTTGACGAGGCGTGCCGTGTGGTCGAAGAGATCCCGGTCCCCCCGCGAGGCGCGGTGGAGGAAGATCGCCTTCTCGATCGTCACGGTGGCGGCGAACGCGCTCACGAGGAGGATCGCCCACATGAAGGGCGCACCGACCCCCGAGAACGCGTTCCCGGCGAACTGGAGAAGGCGTCCGATCTCCCCGGCCGAGGCGGCGGGCGCGGTCCCCCCGGCGAGGGAGACCCCTTCCGCGGCCGCGCGGCCCGCCGCAGCGAGAAGCCCGAACAGGACGCAATCCAGCGATCTCTTCATGACGGTCACTCCCTTCGCGCGAACCGGACCCTCGGGTCCTAGCCGCGCCGCTGTCGATCCATCAGACATAAAGTTTCCTTGTCGAAGGCCGCCTTGTCGATCGGCGGAAGCTCCGCGGCGGCAAGATCCCGCCGGAGCGGAAAGAGCTCGAAGAAGAGGCCTCCGGTCCTCTCCCGAATGAAGAGGGTCGTCGGGCTCGGCACTCTCCCCTCGATCGTGAGGGTTTCGAGGTCGATCGTTTGCCGGCGCGTCGTCTCCTCCGGCGAGCCGGGGGAGGCGGCGCGGAGGGGAGAGACGAGAGCGAGAAGAAGCGGGACGAGGAGAAGCGTTCTCATCGGTTCTCTCCTTCGCGGCGTCCCGCCTCCTCTCCCCCGCGAAGGGAGAGGTCCGCGGGAACGACTTCCGGGGACGCGTCCGGGAGCGAGAGGAGCCACTCGGCCGCCCGCGCCTCGAAGGCGCGCGCCTTCTCCTCGACGAGCCCGCGGTAGAGAACGAGGTCCTCCCCCGCGAGGCCGCCCGGCTCGGGAGCCTCCCGGAGGAGCGCGGCGCCCTCCTCGAGCGAGGCGGACGCCCGGAGCGCGAGCGCCGCCCGGTTCGCGCTCCGCGTGTGCGTCCCCTCGATCGACTCCTGCCGCCGGAGAAGATCCGCCGCCACGCTCCACTTCTCGTCGCACCGTT
>VGIW01000112.1 GCA_016867715.1 Candidatus Eisenbacteria bacterium
CACGGAGCAGACGCTCCGCGTCGAGCCGCGGGAAGCGGACCTGAACGAGCTCGTGCGGGAGGTGGCCGATTCGCTCCGGCGGGAGATCGAGGCGAAGAATCTCTCGATCGAGCTCGCCCTCTCTCCCGACCTGCCGAGCTCCCGCTTCGACCCGAAGCGGACGAAGCGGGTCGTGCGGAATCTTCTCGACAACGCGATCAAGTTCTCCCACGCGAAGGGAAGGGTCCGGATTTCGAGCGAGGCCATGGACGGCACGGTCGCTCTTCACGTGAGCGACGAAGGCGTGGGGATCCCTCTCGAGTCGCTCGACTCGATCTTCGACTCCTTCCGCCAGGTCGACGGCTCGGAGACGCGCGTCCACGGAGGCGCGGGAGTCGGCCTCGCCCTTGTCAAAGAGATCATGGAGAGCCAGAACGGATCCGTCTCGGTCGAATCCGCGCCCGGCCGAGGGAGCACCTTCACGATCCGCATTCCGCGGAGCGAAGAGACCGGCTCCGAAGGGACGAGGCTCCGCGAAGAAATTCGACCGCACGCGAGCGCGTAGCTCGAATCGTCTTCCTCGCGCGTCCGGAGCATCGCCTTCGAAATCACCGCGGGCGACGCCGAAACTCGCTTCCCCGGTCCGGTCCCGTTCTCTCACCGGAACTTACCGAGCCGCTCTCCGTCGATTCTCACGGACTGACCGACCTCCTGTCCGATTCCGTGCAGTCCCACGATGCAGAGCTTCCGCTGCACTCGAGATCCCCGTTCCGTCGCGCTTTCGCTTTGCTTGAACAACGAACCGGTATCGTATGGTGCCCGCGCTATTGGACATCCACGTTCGATAGAATGAGTAACGTTGCGAGTCCTCCAACGATCATCGCGATGCCGCGCGCCGGCATAGGTCTCGATCCCTCGCTCGGCTCCAGGATCTCCGAGCCTCCTTCGCTCGACGATCCGGAAGTCCGGCCCTTGTGCACATCGAAGTTCGGCAACCGGAAATCGAAATAGTCGTAGTGGATCGTCTTCAGCTTTTCCATGTCCTTCCTGGGGACGACGTCCGAGATTTCGCTGTCGAGCAAACCGGCCCGGAGGATCTCCCCGGTCTTCGCGTCCTCGAGACGACAGTGGAGCCTTGTTCGCGCGAGACGCTCGACCTCGCTACGGTTCTCGGGGATGGCTCGATAGACGATCCCGCACTCAAGGACGCGATATGCGAGGATTCGGTCGGCCGAGCGGAGTTCCGTCGGCACCTGCATGGTCCGAACGGTCGGATCTTCCGCATGGGGAGATTCCCTCGCATCGGCTCCGGAGACCCGGATCTCGATCTGATTACCCTCCGAGACCGCCGTTCTGGAAGGCCGTTTCGTCGGAAGGTTCTCCGGGTTGAGAAGGGAGTACTGGCTGCTCGATTCGGAAAGCAGATTCGCGAGCATATCCGGATCCCTCTCGAGGACCCGGTAGCCGCCGGAGACCATCGAGGAGATCAGGTTGTCCTCGATCATGCGCCGAACGCCCCAGTCGAGACTCGCCGTGCCCGCGACGCTCGCCCGAGACCGGCGACGCGGTTCCGCCCCCCGAATCGGCGAGCCCCATCCGCTGATCCCGACCCCGGGTTCCCATTTCTCCTCGCGCTCGTAGGTCACCCGATCTTCCTCCAGAGAAAGAAGAGCGACGGTGGCCCCGGCCGGAGTCCGAACCCCGATCCAGGAGGCCACGTCCAGTTCCTGAACACTCCTCTCGATCCGCACCGGGTTGGTGTTTTCGAACTCGAGCGTCTTGAAGGATGGGGCACAGCCCACAAGGACAAGAAGGGAAAGGCAGGCAGATCGTGTGATGTTCCAACGCGCCGTCATGGAAATGCTCCTCTCGTTACGCCCGACCAACATCGCTCTCGCCGCCCGACACGGAGAGATGGACCAGTCCGTTGTCATGGAGAAGCGCGTGCGCGATCGATTCGCTTGTCTCCCAGGTCCGCGTCGCGGCCATGTGTTCCCTTTGCCCGTCGGTCCGGTCCAACGCATCCCGGACGTCGCCGAGAAAAGCCATCGCCTCGGAAAGCTCCACGATTCCCCCAGCCTCTCCGTCGAGTGCACGAGAGTCCCTGTCCAGAACGGAAGCGGCAAGAAGAGGGACGACGTGATCCGCGAGGAGCGCGTGGCTCCCGAAGAGATCGAACCCGACCAAGCGGCCTTCGACGGCCGTGAGCATCCCCGCGACGCCGCTCCTCCGAACGAGTCTTTCATCGACGGAACGAGCGTCCTCCGGAGGGAGGCCGAGGCCTTCCAAACCCCGCGCGCGGGGATCGGACCTCAAGAGACCCGCGTGGTCGGTCAGACCCATGAGCCGCTCCCAAACCGAGCACAGACCGAGAACCTCCCCGCAATCGCGAAGCCTCTTCAAGTGCAGGCGGATCGCATGCGGGGCGATCGCGAGACCGAGAGAGATCGGACTTTTCGCTGAGTCGCTGGGACTCTTGTCCAGGCAGCAGAATGACATCGTCCGCTGGTCGCCGGCTTCGATGACCTGCGACTCTCGCGCGACCCGCGTGTAGCCCTCTCCGAAGAAGAGCGCTCCCTCCGGAAGGAGAACCGGAAACCGTCCCCGATTGCGAAAGTGAAGAAGGGTGCGGGAGGGCGCTTCTCCTGCCTCCCGGATCACGTCGAGAGGGCTCGCGCCCGGTCGGTGCGCGGCATGAACGGGACCGCTCCCCTGCTCAGCGGACCAGTTCAGCGGGAACACACGGATTCCCGCCACATCGAGCGGGCTCTCGACGCTCACGTCATCGAGAATCGAATGAAGCAAGCCAGGCACTCTACCCCCTGACGTCACCAAGAAACTCACAGCAAGGCCCCCAGTCTCGACCTTCGGCCATCGCCCGGGCTTCGATTCCGCCGTCTCGCGCGTTCGCCTCGCGCCGGACTGAAGGCGAGAGCCGGCGTTCGCATGCTGGACGTCTCGCCTTACAAACCGATCTCCACTTCATTGAGCCCGCGATGTAGGTGAATGAACCTCGTGGTCTCCAGTTCACCGTACTTCGCGAAGATCGTGACTCTCTGAGCGGTTGACTCGACCCACAAAGGGGGAGTGACACCGTTCGCATTCGTAGAGGCGTGCGCGCCCGTCTCAAGTACGCGAACAAGAACGCCCGGGATCGGCTTTCCGGCGTAAGAGACCTTCACAATCAGGTCACACGATCCTTGTGCGGAGTTCGGCGCGAACTGCACCCCGGCCATCGCTTCCAGGAAGGCCGCGGTGTTGCATCCGAAAGTCGACACGCCGGCCATCCCCAACACGAGCACGATTCTCAGCACGGCCGAACGGTATTCTCCTAGACGTAAGGTCGTACCCATTGTTCTCCCCCGAACCAAGAGCTTCCGCGACTCTACAGTCGGATAACGACCTCGTTCATCCCCCGCCGCAGGCTCACCATGCGGGTCGTTTGAATCTGTCCGTACTTGACGAATATCGTGGCGGTCTGGGCGTTGCTCTCAACCGCAAGGGTGGGAGTTCTCCCATACGCATCGGTATAGGCCTCGGCCCCTGTTTCCAGAACTCTGACAAGAACCCCCCCGACGGGTTCCCCCTCATAGGTCACAAGGACCACCAGATCGAAAGAGATCGGACTGTCGGACGGACCTCCCGGCTGGGTCACGCAAGAGAGGGGAAGAGCCAGGAAGATTCCAAGAACGACGAATGCAGCTTTGCGCACCCAATAGCTTTCTCTGTGAACACTTCCCATCATAATCACCACCTCCTGCTTGCCCCTCGATCCCCCATCAGGCCAACGACCTTTCGTTCGCTGGTATCCCTGGCGCAGGACATCCGTCTGGCGAGGTCGTTCCTGAGCAACGTCCATGCCGATGGCATAGGCGTCGGACAGGGCACCTAAGCGCTTGTCTTTGTGTGAAGTACGGAATCGCTCGGTTTGGTCCCTCGCCGCCGGCCACCTGAGACCATCAACTCTCGGCGACCCGAGCTGTCGAACAAGCAGCCGAACCTATTTCGTAGTAGCGAGTTAGAGTTGCGGAACGCTCGTTGGGGATCCGGGACAGAAGTTGACGGGGGGATTGAATGGTCCCTACCCGAACTCCTCCCCGCGAATCCCGAGCCGGGAGATCAGCTTCCGGAGGCCCTCGAAGGTGAGCCCGAGAGCGCGGGCCGCCTCGGTCTTGTTCCCGCGAGCGGAGCGGAGGGCGTCCGTGAGGATCGTCCGCCTCGCCCGGTCGAGTCGCACCTTGTAGTCGCCCGTAGCCGATTCCTCGGAAGAACCGGCAAGGCTCCAGAAGTGCTCGACCCGAAGCTCCCGCTCCCCCTTCCCCTTCGCGATTTGGACGGCCGCCCAGATCGAGTTCTTCAGCTCCCTCACGTTCCCCTCCCACGGATGGTCGAGGAGAGCCTCCTCGACCTCGGGGGCGAACGTGAGCGGAGGATCCGGCGAGGGGAGATCATGCATCCGAAGGAAATGACGCGCGAGGGGGAGGATATCCTCCCTCCTTTCCGAGAGAGGAGGAACGTGCAGCCGAACCGCGGCCAGGCGGAAGTAGAGGTCTTGCCGGAAACGCCCTTCCCGGACGGACCGATCCGGATCGACGTTCGTCGCGGCGACGACTCGGGCATTCACGGATCGCGGCCGGTGCTCGCCGTATCGTTCGTACTCGAGCGTGTCGAGAAAACGGAGCAGACAGCTCTGAACCTCGTTCGCCAAACATCCGATCTCGTCCAGAAAGAGAGTTCCGCCTTCTGCGGCCTCTACCTTTCCCGCGACGTCCTTGTCCGCACCCGTGAACGAGCCCTTCGCGTGCCCGAAAAGCTCGCTCCAGGCGATCTCGGGTCGGTACTTCGTGCAATCGGCCACGGCGAACTCCGCCTCCGAGCGCGGGCTCAAGGCGTGGATCCGCCTCGCCACCGCTTCCTTCCCCGAACCGGTCGGCCCCGTAATGAGAACGGGAAGATCGGTGGAAGCGACCGCGTCGATCTTCCTCCGGAGCTCTTCGAATGCAGGCGACTCGCCGATGAAAGGCTCGTACTCCTCCGCCTCCCGGCGGCGATGATAGAGAAGGCCGAGGTTCCTTTTCGCCTGCGAGAGCACGTGGTGGATGCGCGCCGGCAAGGTTGCGTACCCGTCCCCCTTGCACACGTAATCGTTCGCCCCGCGCCGCAGGATCTCGATGAGGACCTCCGGCTCCCGGTGCTTGCTCAGCACCACGATCGGGAGAGCGGGATCTTTCGCACGGATCTCGGAGAGGAGGTCCCGTCCGTCCAAGCCGTCCGGAGGCGGGTCGCCGAGCATCCAATCCAACAGCACGCAATCGAACGTCGTCCGGCGAAGGCACTCGAGAGCTTCGCGGCCGGATCTCGCGTGATGGATTTCGCACCGAGAACCGAGCGCTCTCCGTACGTTCGCGACGACCGCGTCCTCGTCATCCACGAGGAGCACTCTCTCCAACAGGTTCATTCTCGTTCTCCCTCGAGGCGGCGACGTATCACCGGCTGCAATCGGATGCGAAAACAGGTCTCCCGGCCTTCCCCCTCGGCGAGAGCGATCGTCCCCCTGTAACGATCGAGGATCTCCCGGCATTGCCGGAGGCCCTGGCCGCTCCCGCCGGGAGTCCCCGTGACCCCCTCCTCGAAAAGCCGTTCCCGAAGATGGGCCGGCACGCCCGGCCCCGTGTCCTGGACGAAGATCTCCACTCCGAGCGCCGAGGAGCGCACGAGGAACGCGATCTCCTTGTTCGAGGTACCTTGCATCGCTGCGAGCGCATTCTTCACGAGATTCTCGACGACGAGCCGGAAATCGAGCGCATCGATGTACGCCCTCGACGGACGACTTTCCGTCTCGAGGCGGAACCGGACGCCCTGGAGAGACGCCTTGGAACCGAGCGCCCGCACGGCGGCGGGAATCTCGCTCTCCACGTCGCAGAGAAACCGACGCCTCACCTGCTCCACGAGCCATTGGGAGAGGTCGTAGGTCTTGTTCAGGAAGCGGAGAACCGATCGCGGAGGCCCCGCCTCCGCGAACGCGCTCGCGCCGGCATCCTCCACAACCGCCTGCCACTCCTTCGGGTACTTCGGCATGGCGGGGAGGGAGGGAAGGTTCAGCGAGCGCGCGCACCTGTGGGCTTCCTTGAGGATTGGGTAGCTCGTCTCCTGAAACCGCACGAGGTCTTCGTGGAACCGCGGAATCCCTTCCTCGTTTCTCCACCCCTCATCGTGGATGAAATCCCGTAAATCCGTCACGTTGCTCGCGCATTTCCCGTGATTCCATTCACGCGTGAACGATCGGAGATCCCTCCAAAGCGTCTCTTCCCGCCTCGCTCGTTCCCCTCGGATCACACGGAACGCCAAGAGAGCCAATCCGGAGAAGCCGATCCCGGCGAGGAAGACCGCGACGAGACGGGATCGACCGAGCCTCGGGGGAAAGCCCCGCCGTTTCTCCAGAGAGTAGATCCGGAAACCTTCGGGCCTCTCTTCGGTGAGGAGAAGCGGCCGATTTCCTCGGACCTCGATCACCTCACACTTTATGGTGGACGAAGAGTGGTTCTGCGCGAGGGGGACAAGGTCTGTATCCAAGACCAGGAGGTCGGTGGGAGTCGTCGCGCAGAGCTCCGGTTTCCCGTCCCCGGTAAAGTCGGCGCTCCCCCACACGGTCACGGGCCCCTCGAACGAACGATCCGCCACGAGATTCAGATCGGAATCCAAGACGCGCACGATCCCGTCTTCGTTTCCGAGGACGATCTCCTCGCCCTCGTCGCGATCGAGATCCACGGTGATTAGCGATGTGAAGGGGCGCTTCGCCCGGAAATGCCTTCTTGTCCTTCCGGTATCCCGCTCCACAAGGAGAACGGCCCCCATGTCCGTCTTCTCGGCTTCCGCCGCTCCGTGCTTCCAGGCGAGAACCGAGCCCTCCGGATCCCACGGCGCCTGGCGCACGTGCCAACCGGTGAAGAGATGCGGAAAGCTTCGAAGCCAAACGAACTCGCCCCTCCCGTCGAGCGCGAAGAGATACGCCCGGCCGCAATTCATCGTATCGACGGCGATCGGGTTTCCCGACGCGTATATCCCTCCCACGAAGATCGGTTGGGTGCCGTCCCCCCCGAACGAGGCGCAAAGGCCGCTGATCGGTCCGGGGATCGGTCTCGACCAGAGAAGACGGCCGCTCGTCGCGTCGAGGCCGACAATCGCGCGAGGTCTCGACTGGCGGTCGTAGTCGAGGTACGCGAGAACGGCTCGGCCCTCCCCAAGGGCGATCACTGCAAGCGCGTGAAGAGCGGGGCGATGAGGCAAGACGGGGGGTGAAGCCGGAATCGCTGCGCCGGGCACCTTGTCGGTCCTCATCTTCGTGGATGGACCGTCGCCGGGAGCGCCTCCGATCACCTCGATCCACGAGGAATCCCCGTCGCTCACGGCCACCCAGATATCCTCATACCCATCCCCCTCTCGATCGAAGACTCCCGAGATCTGCACGCCGCACAGAGGCCATCGGCGTTCCCAGATCGGATGGTCCCCGAAACCTCCGCTCTCCCATCGATCCAGAGAAGCATAGCCGAGGCCCTCCTGGATCTCGACCAGGCTCTCGAGTCTCTGGTCTCGGTTGAGGTCCCCGGCACGGAGAATGCGATACCTGGGTTGCCAGCGGTAGTATCGTTGTTTGATCTCCCATCGGAGCGGGGGCTCGTCGGCCGCGGAGAACACGGGAATGGAAATGCAGAAGACGAGCAAGAGAAAGACGGGCGGGAATCGCGGCCGCCTCGATCGAGAGGAAGACGGCGCTCGGTTCCCACGGAGGGCCGGTGCGTTTCGGGGCTCATTCATGCGACGCACCCCGCTCGATCTGATCGAGCGCGCGGTCGAGGACCGGCTCGATCGCTGACGGTGACGACGATCGCTCGGCGAGACAAGTCTCATTCCTTCATGTGTGGACGGAATCGCCCGCGCACGGGACGGCGCGCGGGCACAGCGGGCCGACGGGAGGAGTTACACCGCGCCCACGCGGCGACAGCGAGCGCGTCGTTCGAACTTAGGGGGTCACGTTCGCGGGCTTCGCCTGCGGGACGCCCGGCTCGACCCTCGGCGCCGCGGAGGGGACGTGCTTCGGCCGGTTCTCGCGGGAACGCCAACATCCGCCGTCGAAGTAGACGCCTTCCTCGATCACGAGGTTCTTCGTGTAGATGTTCCCCTCGAAGCGCGAACCGGTCTGAAGCTTCACGCCTTCCTTGGCGTTGACCTCGCCGTTCAGATTGCCGGCGATCGTCGCCTGCTTCGTCTCCACCTCCGCCCGAACCTTCCCGGTCTTCCCGATCACGAGCGTTTCCGAGACGATCAACTTCCCGTCGAACTGACCGTCGATTCGGATGCCGCCGTTCACGTTGATCGTCCCGTTGAACACGCACCCTTCGGCGATGATCGATGCCACGCTACCCGCTCCCTCCCCAAGATCCGTTCTTGCCATCTCCAACTCTTTCATTCAGGGTAAGTTACCGATCCCCCAACCGAGAATAGAGGAAGCGGATTCCGCGGGTCAAGCCGTTTCTCCTTCCGACTATGCTAGACTTCCCCGGGATCGTCGGGCATCCGGAGAGAAACCATGAAGCGCATTCCCCGAAGAGACGAGGCCGCCGACCGCTTCCGGGGAGGGATCGCCTCGGTTCTTCTCGTCGGCTTCGCGGCGGGGATCCTCGCGGGCCTCTCGAGGGTTGCGGCCAACCGGTACCCCGACGCCGGCCTCTCGAACCTCGCGATCGCCGCGTTCACCGCGGAGCTGAACCGGGTCTTCTTCCTCTCCGCGGCGATCGGCATTCCGGCGGTCTTTCTCATCTACGTTCTTTACAGGATCGCCCCGCGCTCCTTTCCCCGCACGACGGCGGTTCTCTTCCTTCTCGTTTCCCTTCTCGCGGTGAGCCGGACCGACTTCTACCGGGGACCCGCCTCCGCCTCGGAATGGAGCATCCTTCTCGTCGCCCGCCGAGCGGTTCTTCTTCTTTGCTGTCTCGCGGCGGCCCGTCTTCTCCGGGAGACGTTCCCTTTCTTCCGGGCGCTCCGCGCGCTCTCGTCGCTCCGCATCCCGCTCCTCCTCCTCTTCCTCCTCGCCGCGGTGAACAGCGGGGCGGTCATCAACCACATGAAGAACATGCCGCGGGGATCGAACGTGATCCTGATCACCTTCGATTCGATCCGCGCGGATCATCTCGGTTTCTCCGGCTACGAACGCCCGACGAGCCCGACTCTCGATCGGATCGCATCCGAAGCGGTCGTCTTCGGCTCCGCCTTCACGACCTGCCCCGAGAGCCCGCAGGCTCTCGCCTCCGTCCTGACGGGACGCTGGCCGCGCGCCCACGGCATCCGCCGCATGTGGGACCGGCTCGGGGAAGCCCAGGTCTCTCTCGCGGAGATTCTCTCCGACAAGGGATACGTCGCGGGGGCGTTCGTCTCCCTGCCCGGGCCGAAAGGGAAGAGCGGATTCGAACAGGGTTTCGACCGTTTCTTCCTCGCTGAAGCTCATGAATCCGAACGAATCACCCGTGAAGCGATCCGATGGATCGACTCGGAGAGGAAGCGACCGGTCCTCGCGTGGATCCACTACGCGGACGCAAGCATGCCGTACGAGCCGTCCGCGTCGGGGAGCGCGTTCGCCGCCCCGCACGGGCCGGGAGCGTCCCGGGAGGGCTTCCGCTACGAACCCACGCGGGCCTGCCGCGTGTTCGGGCATGAGAGGCTCGCCGTGGACGACAGCGCGCGGGCGGTCGCTCTCTACCACGGAGAGATCCGCCGCGTGGACGACGAGATCGGCCGGCTCCTCGAGCATCTCGAACGGACCGATCGGATCCACGACACGGCGATCCTCCTCGCGGGGACGCACGGGGAGAGCCTCGGCGAGCACGAGTACTTCTTCTCCCATGGGGATTTCCTCTTCG